>JBEKGT010000139.1:0-5937 GCA_050012655.1 Gemmatimonadales bacterium
TCCGGTGTTCACGGCCCGTCGCGCCTCCGCCGCGCTGGGGGCAGCCCTCACAGCGCTGCTCGCCTGCGCCCGCCCCTGCGGTGCGCAGGAAGCGGCGGTGGTACTGCGTGGCATCGTAACCGACACCGCCGGCACACGGGTGCCCTATGCGCTCGTTCGGATCCTCCCCGCTCTCACCGAACAGTTCACCGATGCGCGAGGCGGCTTTGCCGCCGCGGGACTCGCCCCCGGTTCGTACCGGGTGCAGGTCCGGCAGGTCGGGTTCCAGCCGTTCGACTCCACCGTCACCGCCGCGGCGGCGGTCGCGACGCTCCACGTCGTCCTGCACCCTCTCGCGATCTGGCTCGACGAGCTGACGGTCACGACCACGGGCCGCTGCACCGCGCCAGGCCCGCCCGACCCCACGACTAGCCCCGAGCTGGCACTGATCTTCGCCGAGTTCCGCGAGAACGCCCGGCGCTTCGCGGTCCTCGCCGACTCCTACCCGTTCCTCTACTACATCGAGCGGACGTTCACCGACCTGGGGGAGAACGGGGACGTCCTGCGGTCGGCCGCGGATACCGTGGAGTACCGGAGCGACTCGCGAGCGCGCTACCGGCCGGGAGACATCATCGCCTGGGGTCCGGGTCTGGGAGGCTGACTGGAGCGTATCCTGCGGCTCCCGTCCCTCCCCGACCTCGCCGACAGCGCCTTCCACGCGAACCACTGCTTCGCCTTCGGCGGCGTGCTGGAGCGGGACGGCCGGCGACTCCTGCTCATCGCGTTCCGTGCCGCCGACCGCCTGCGCACCCCCGACATCGACGGGGAGGCGTACCTCGACCCCGACTCGTACCAGCTCCGCTATCTCTCCATCCGGCTCACCCGCCCGGAACGGGCGACCCCTAGGCTCGTCTCGGCGAGCGTCGACGTGACGCCGATCGAGCTGTACCGGAACGTCCTCGTCCCCGGCACGGTGCGCGGGGCCACCGTGCCACCCCTCACCGTCACCGCCGGCCCCGAAGACCGCGGCATCACACAGCGCACCACGCAGTACGTGGAGGTGCAGCGCCTCTTCCACGTCCACTTCCTACGCCCACTGCCCGCCGACTCGTCGCGGAGCCCCTAGGCGGACCCCGACGCGAAAGGGGCGAGCCGAGAATCCCGGCCCGCCCCCATCACTCATCACCCACCACCTATTACTCATTACGCATCACTCATTACGTTCTCGCTCCGCATTCCACGCAGAACTTCCCCGCCCCCTCCAGCTCCGCCCCGCACTCGGCGCAGAACCGGCGGCCGCTCTTGGCGGCCTGGCGCTTGGCGGCGATGAGCGCTTCCGCGGGGTCGTCGTCCGCCGCGGCATCCACCGCGCCGGCGCCTGCCGCGACGCCGGCCGGCACCTGCCGCTTCGCCAGGGCCGGCTCCCGCGGCACCGGGGCCGCGCCCGCATCGGCCGCGCGGATCGCCTCCAGCGCCTCGGTGGTGTAGGTGGCCTTCATCCGCTCGTAGTCGGCGTCGTCGAGCTTCCCCGTCGCACGGTCGAACTCGATCTCCTTCAGGGCCGCGAGGGCGAGGTCCTTGCGATGCTCCTTCGGGTCGTCCTCGGCCTCCGGGGCAGCATCGGGCCGCGCGCGGCCGGGGCGCAGGACGGGGTCGAGGACCAGCGCCACCGCGCCGAGCGCCACGACGATGCCGAGCACCAATGGGATCACGTCACGCCTCGAATTTCTCGAGTTCCCGCGCGAGCCGCTTGAGGTCGTCGTCCGACGCCACCGGGGCCGCCGGCTCGCTCGCCGCCGCGCCCTCGAGCGGCACCTTCGGCCGGGCGCGGAACCACCCCCGGATCACGAACCCCACGATCACGAAACCCGCCAGGAGCCCCACGAAGGGCATGAAGTACGCGGCGAGGTTGAAGCCCCGCCTCGGCGGCGCCATCAGCACCACCTCGCCGTACTGCTTCTCGAACGCGGCGAGGACCTGCGGCGCCGTCATCCCCGAGTCGAGCCGCGCCAGCACCAGACGGTGCATCGCCGGCGAGGTCGTGCAGGTGAAGTCGGTGGTCCGGCAGGTGAAGACGTCGAGGTTGCAGCCGCAGGTGCAGCGGATCTTCCCCTCGATGGCCTTCACGAGGGAGTCGTTGTCGCGGGAGGTGACCGGCGCCTGCTCGCGGCCCGCCATCTCCGGCGCGGAGAGGCGCCCCCGGCTGGTGTCGCCCGCCGCGCGGGGCTGGGGCGGCCCGGGATCGATGGCCGTCTGCGCCGCGGGGAGCCGCGAGGACGGCCCGCGCGGCGGGGAGGGCGCCTGCGCCGCCGCCGCGGCCGTCAGGGCGAGGAGCGCGGCCAGCGCCGCGAGGGCGCTACGCCCCGACGCGCGCGACATATCCCGCCTCCAGCGCCCGACGCCGCGCCACGACCTTCGGGCCTCGCCCGGTGGGCCACATCGAGATCAGCCCGCCAATGGCCAGGACCAGCCCGCCGTACCACACCCACCACACCAGCGGGTTGATCGTCAGGCGGTACACCGCCTCCTCCGTCCCCTGCACCGAGCCCGCGAACACCACGTACAGGTCCTCGCGCAGGTCGCTGCGGATCGCCACCACCGTCGAGGGCTCGAAGGTCGGCTGCCCCATCGAGTCCATGTGCTGCCGCTTCTCGCTCTTCATCACCCCGACGTACTTCCCGTCCTTGTAGACGTCGAGGCTCGCCGCCGTGACGAAGCGGTTCAGCTGCTCGTACTGCGACACCCCCTGGTGCGTCACCCGGTACACGTGCCCGTACGGCGAGCGGATCTCCGCGCTCTGGCCGGGCTTCAGCGTCACCTCGGTCTCCCGCTTGAAGGCGAGGCCCGCGAAGCCGCAGAACAACATCACCATCCCCAGGTGCACCACGTAGCCGCCGTAGCGCCGGCGGTTCCGCCCCACCAGCCGCACCACCGCGAGGGGCCACCCCTCGTGGTACTGGCGGTGCCGCGCCGCGCTGCCGCGCACGAACTCCTGCGCGATCGTCACCGTCACGAACGCCGCGAGGGCGTACGCCACGATCGCCCACGCGTCGCTCATCCGCACTAGCGCCAGCGCCGCCGCGGTCACCAGCATCCCCGCCACCGGCCACACGAACTGCCGCCGCAGGTTCGCCGTGCTCGCCTTCCGCCACGCGATCAGCGGCCCGATCCCCGTCAGCAGCAGGAGCAAGAGGCCGAGGGGGATGTTCACCAGGTTGAAGAAGGGGGGGCCCACCGTCACCTTGGTCCCCCGCACCCACTCGGAGAGCACCGGGAACACCGTCCCCCAGAACACCGAGAAGGTGATGACGACGAAGACCAGGTTGTTGAAGAGGAACGCCGCCTCGCGGCTGACCATGGACTCGAGGTTGGCCTCCGCGGCGAGCTGCGGCCAGCGGTAGCTGAGGAGGGTGAACGCCCCGAGCCCCGCCGCGACCAGGAAGACGAGGAAGAACCACCCCACGTTCGACTGCGCGAAGCTGTGGACGCTCGAGATCACCCCGCTGCGCGTGAGGAACGTGCCGAAGATCGAGAGGAGGAACGCGCCGATGATCAGGCCGATGTTCCACTTCTTGAGCATCCCGCGCTTCTCCTGGATCATCACCGAGTGGAGGAACGCGGTCATCGCGAGCCACGGCATCAGCGAGGCGTTCTCCACCGGGTCCCACGCCCAGTAGCCGCCCCAGCCCAGCTCCACGTACGCCCACCACATCCCCAGCACGATCCCGACCGAGAGGAAGAGCCAGCTGAGGAGCGTCCAGCGGCGGATCGCCGCCAGCCATCCCGTGTCCAGCTTCCCCGAGACCAGCGCCGCGATCGCGAAGGAGAACGGCACCGCGATGCTGATGTAGCCGAGGTACAGCATCGGCGGGTGGATCACCATCCCCGGGTTCTGCAGCTGCGGGTTCAGCCCGCGGCCGTCCGGGGGGGTGAAGCCGAGCCGCTCGAACGGGTTCGACGCGAAGACCATCACCGCGATGAAGAAGGTGATCGTGATCAGCAGCACGACCGACACGTACGGCATCAGCTCGCGGTACTTCCCCCGGTTCACGAGCATCGCGATCGAGGAGAAGGTCGCCAAGACGATCGCCCAGAAGAGGAGCGAGCCCTTCTGGCCCGCGTAGAACGCCGACCAGATGTAGAAGACCGGGAGGTTCCGGCTCGTGTAGGCGGCGACGTACTCGATCGTGAAGTCGTGCGTCAGGAGCGCGCGCATCAGCGCCGCCGAGGCGATCGCCAGCAGTCCCCACACTACGTACACCGAGCGCTCCGCGCTCAGCGCCAGATCGGCGCGGCGGCTCTTCCCCGCCATGTACCCGACCACGCTCCCGTACACCCCGATCAGGAGCGCGATCCACAGAGCGATGTTGCCGAGATCCGTCATCTCAGGTGCGCGCCGGCGCGACTTCGTACCGGGAACCGCACTTCGCCAGCAGCGTCGTGGCGTGGAAGACGCCGTCGGGCTGCAGGCGCCCCTCGACCACCACGTCCACCTCGTCGGTGAAGGTGTCCGGCGCCAGCCCGCGGTACGTCACCGGCCAGCTGTTCTGCCCGTCCGTCGCGCGGAAGGTGATCGTCTGCGAGGCCACGTCGCGGGTGATCGAGCCCTTCACCACCCGGGCCCCCATCTTCACGCCGACGTTGTAGAACGAGTGGTCGTTCTGGATCCGCGTCGCCAGCTCCGACGGCGTCAGGTAGTAGACGCCCGTCTCCTTGATGCCCGTGGCCATCAGGTAGCCCACCGTGGCCAGGACCAGCGCGCCGCCGATGATGAACTTCGTGCCAGCTTTCATGGTGCCACCCTGCGACGGGGATTCACGATCGCCCTATACCCGACAAATTACTTCGCAAAAGTAATACCACCTAACGAGAAGGCGGGTCCGGTCCCATATAGGACAAAAAGACTCACCTATGGCCTACTACGCTTCTGGTTTGCCGGGGTGCTGCTGCTCGGACGGAAGATAGCGGGGGCCGGGGGGAGAGGCGACCCCTCGGCGAGGAGGTGATCGAGGTGATGAAGGTGATGGAGGTGATAGAGGTGATAGAGGGGAATGAGGTCCCCCCGGCTTCACGGTGTGGTTGCCTCCATCACCCGCTTCACCCTCTCATCTGTCTTTCGCCCACGCCACCGCCGTCCTGACCGCCCTCCTCCACTCCCGCCAGGCCTGCTCCGGCTCCTTCCCCGGCTCGAACGTCCGGTAGTGCCGCGAGCCCGCGAACGCCTCGGCCGAGGGCCAGACGCCGGTCGCGAGGCCCGCCAGCCCCGCCGCTCCAAGGGCCGTGGACTCCACGACGTCGGGCCGGCGCACCGGGACCCTGAGGACATCGGCCTGGAACTGCATCAGCCAGTCGTTCACCGCGGCGCCGCCATCCACACGGAGTTCGCAGGCGGCGAGGCCGCTGTCGGCCGCCATCGCCTCCAGCACCTCGCGGGTCGAGAACGCCATCGCCTCGAGCACCGCGCGCGCGAGGTGGGCGACGGTGGTGCCGCGAGTGAGGCCGACGAGCGTCCCGCGCGCCTCCGACTCCCAGTGCGGGGCGCCGAGCCCCACGAAGGCGGGGACGAACACCACGCCGCCGGTGTCCGCGACGGACCGGGCGAGGGCCTCGGTCTCCGCCGCCGTCCGGATCACGCCGAGCCCGTCGCGCAGCCACTGCACCGCCGCGCCGGCGATGAAGACCGAGCCCTCCAGCGCGAACGCCGCCCCGCCCCGCGCGTCGCACGCCAGGGTCGTCAGGAGTCCGTGCGTCGAGCGCGCGCGCCGCGTCCCGGTGTTGAGGAGGAGGAAGGCGCCGGTGCCATAGGTGTTCTTCGCGGTGCCGGGGGCGACGCACCCCTGGCCGAAGAGGGCGGCCTGCTGGTCACCGGCGATGCCCGTGATGGGGATCTCCCGCCCGAACCAGCGCGCGTCGGCCACGGCGAACATCCCGCTGCTGGGGCGCACCTCGGGCAGCACC
>JBEKGT010000140.1:0-5863 GCA_050012655.1 Gemmatimonadales bacterium
GCGAATCGCCTGGCGAGGTGCCCACCCGGTCCGCCGTCCGCCCGCGCACCGAAATGCGTGCCCAGCGCGGTGCCGACGATGGAGCCGGCGAGCGCGCCGACGATCGCCTGGCCCTGGGCGGGGTCCTCGCAGCCGCACGGCGATTCGAAGTTGTCGTAGTAGAGCACGCCCAGCGCGGCCCCACCCCAGAACCCGACCGCGGACCCCACGGTGCCCAGGAGGAGTTCGCCGGCGATCCCCCTCGACCGCCTGGAATCCGTGCCGGGAGCGGGGCGCACGGGCGCGCCGGCCGGCCGCACCGTCGCCGCGCCTGACCGAAGCGCGGCCCGGTCTCCGAAGCGTTCCGGCACGCGCTGCGCGTCGGCGGGGGTGTACCCCAGCACCAGCGCGATCGCGGCGCCGACCACACCCGCCGCAGGCAGGAGCCTCACGCCGCCACCTCACCCCCCACGAGCAGCTCGCGGAACCGCACGTGCGGCGCTCCCTCGGTCACCGGCAGGGGGAACTGGCCCCCCTTGCCGCACCCGCCGCCCATCTGGTTCCACTGGAAGTCGCCGGCGAGGGCGTCGATGGCCTGGAGGGACTGGAAGAGGTTCCCCGCGAGCGTGACGTCCTTCACCAGCTCGGCCAGCTTCCCGCCCCGGATCATGTAGCCGTGCGCCGCCGTGAAGGAGAAGTTCTCGAGGTACGTCTGCCCGCCGACGGCGTCCACCGCGTACACGCCCAGGGGGATGTCGCGGATGAGGTCGCCGAAGGTCCCGCTCCCCCCCTCGATGTAGGTGTTGGTCATCCGCACGATGGGCGGGTGGCGGAAGTCGATGGCACGCGCGTTCCCCGTCGGCGCCTCGCCCATCGCGGCCGCCGTCTCGCGCGAGTGCAGGCGGCCGACGAGGATCCCGTGGTCCACCAGCCGGGAGCGCTGCGTCGGCGTCCCCTCGTCGTCGTACGGAAGGGTGCCGCGAAGGCCGGCCGCGCTCCCGTCGTCGCCGATGTTGACGAGGTCGCTGCCGAATCGCCTGCCGAGGGTCATCATCGCGCGCGCCTCGGGATTCTCGTAGACGAAGTCGGCCTCGGAGAGGTGCCCGAACGCCTCGTGCACGAAGACCCCCGCCAGCCGCGGGTCGAGCACCACCGGCACCGCGCCCCCCTCCACGGTGGGTGCGGCGAGGAGAGCCAGTGCCCGCTCCGCGGCGGCGCGGAACATCCCCTCGCGCTCCTGCACGCTTCGCCATCCGCGCCGCAGCCCGAGCGACTCGAGGGACCGCTCGATCGTGTCCCCCTCCCGCGCGGTGGCCTGCGCGGAGAGGCCGATCTCGGGGCGCACCTCGTAGAGCCACGTCCCTTCGCGGTTCGCGAAGGCCCACTCGGTCCAGTTGTCGAAGTAGGAGGCGCCGGTGTCGGCGATCTTGGGCGAGGCGGAGAGCATCAGCCCGTTGAGGTGCTCGAGGAGGCGGCGCTTCTCGCCGAGGGGGACCTCGCGCGGGTCGCCGTCCACCTCCGGGACGACCACGTCCTCGCGCGGCGCCGCCTCGGCGAGGCGCACCGGCCGTTCGAGGTGGATGGCGCGGGACATCTCCTCCGCGGCCGCGAGCATCGCGGGGAGGTCGTCGAGCGCCGTGAACGACGCCACCCCCCAGCCGTGCCCGCGCGAGAGGACCCGCACGCACCCGCCCCCGTCCACGCTCTCCCCCGCGCCCTCGAGTCGGGGGCCCCGGAAGGCGACGCGCGTGGAGCGGGTGCGCTCGAACCGGACCTCCGCGTACTCGGCGCGCGAGCCCTTGAGCGCCTCGGCGAGCCGGTCGCGCAGGTCGTCGGGACGCATCAGCGCTTCGTCGCCTTCGGCCGTGCCGGCTTGCGCTTCGGCGCCTTTGGTCGCGCGGCTTTGCGCTTCGGCGCCTTCGGTCGCGCGACCTTGCGCCTCGGCACGGGCGTCGCCGCGTCACTCCGCCCCCGCGTCCCGGTGCCCGCTGCATCACCCGCGCGCTGGTGCGCCACCTCGCCGGGCAGCCCCGCCGCGCCCAGCGCGTCCGCATAGTCGGGGCGCACGATCAGCTCCCCATCCTGGATGATCCAGCGGTCCCACGGGAGGATGATGAAGTCGGGCGTCTGGAGCGCCCAGTAGTCGGGGCGGAAGCTCGCCGTCCGGAAGGAGACGCCGGTGCGGACCTCGCTCGCCCCCTCCTCGCGCATCACCGAGGCCGCGAGGCGCATCGTGTCGCCGCTGTCGCACGTCTCGTCCACCAGCAGGACGCGGTGCCCCCGCGTGCTGAGCGTGGGGCGCGACACCAGCGCGGGCGCCTCCCCTTCGCGGCGCCGCGTGAGCGCCACCGAGGCGAAGTCCACCCGCAGGATCGCGGAGATCACCGCGCCGGGGATGACCCCCGCGTTCGCGATGCCCACCACCAGGTCGGGCTCGTAGTCGCGCCAGACCTTGAGGGCGAGGCCGCGGCACAACTCGCCGAAGAACGGCCAGTCCACTTCCATTACGCCGCGGGTCTTGGGGTCCTGCGGGCCGCGCGCCATCGGTGCCTCCCTGGGGTGCGGGAACGTAGCCCTTCGCCCTGCCGGTGCGCAACGGCGCGAGGCGCAATCCCGAGTGGCCTGTTCGAAGTGGCGTAGGTCGGCTATTGCCAAGGGGTTGGGCGATTGCTATCTTGGCAGTCCATGGGCATCTTCCGGCGTCTCCTCGGCGGCACCCCCGCCGACGGCGAGCCCCCCAAGCCGCAGCGACTGGACTACTTGAACGAGGCGTTGGCCCTGGAACGTCAGGGCGACTACGACGCCGCGATCACGTCGTACCGGCTGGCGCTGAGGGACCATCCGAACGATCCGAGGATCCTGCAGAACCTCGCGATCGCCCTGAGCCGGACCGGCCAGACGGACGACGCCGTGCGGCACTACCGGAAGGCGCTCGAGGCGGACCCGACGCTGGCCGGGGCGCACTACGGCCTCGGCTTCCTGCTCCTCAAGCGCGGCGAAGCTGCGGCGGCGGAGCAGCACCTCAAGGCGTTCCTCGGCAATCCGCCGAAGGGCGTGGACGCGCAGCGGTGGGTCGAGCACGCCGAGCGGGCGCTCGCCGATCTTTCGGCCGACGCGGCGGCGCCGCGGCCGGCGAAGCTGGAGGGCGCCTGACGATCCGCCGCGCCGTGGGCCTCGCGGCGTCACTCGTGCTCCTCGCCCCGGCCTGCTCCAACCTGACCACCGACCTCTCCGTCCCCGTCGCGATCGAGATCGAGACGCCGGAGAGCCCGTTCGTCGAGGTGGGCGACACCCTCCGTCTCCAGGTGCGGCTGTTCGACCGCGGGGGCGACTCGATCGCCGCGACCGATGTGCGTCTCGCGGTGATCGACACGGCGTTCCTCGCGGTAGACAGCGCGGACCTCGCGGTGATCGGCCGCGCGCCTTCGGCCGCGGCGCGGGTCGTCGCGCTGGCGGGCAACCTCCGGTCCGACCCCTTCTCGATCCAGGTGCCCGCCGGCCACGCCGACTCCCTCGCGCTCGCGGGGCCCGCGGCCACCACCCTCCTGCCGGCGGACAGCGTCTCCGGCGCGCTCGTCGTGAGCCTGATCGACCTCACCACCCCGCCGGACTCGGTCGCGCCGCTCAGCGGCCGGCCGGTGCGGTTCGTCATCGTCCAGCCGGCGTTCCGGCCCGACACCGCCACCGTCGGCCTGGCGGACGACTCCCTCGCGCAGACGGTGCTGACCGATGCGACCGGGACGGCGAGGGCGACGCTGCGCCGCCGGCACGGCACCCAGCCCGACTCCGTCGTGGTGCAGGCCGTGGCGCGGCGCAGCTCGGGCGCGCCGCTCCGGGGCTCGCCCGTCCAGTTCGTCGTCCGGTTCCCGTAGGCCCACCCGAGGAGCCCCGGTGCCGTCCGACATCCCGCGCGGGACCCTCACACAGATGTTCTACGAGACCGTCGAGCGGTACGGCTACAAGGACGCCTGCTTCCGCTGCAAGGCGGCGGGCGCGTGGCACACCCTGACGCACGCCGACGTCCTGCAGCGGGTGGTGCGGACGGGGCTCGCCCTCGGGCGGCTGGGCGTGCGGCGCGGCGACCGCGTGGCGATCCTGTCGGAGAACCGGCCGGGGTGGGCGGTCGCGGACTTCGCGTGCCTGTGCATCGGCGCGACCAACGTGCCGGTGTATCCCACGCTCCCCGCGAGCCAGATCCGGTACATCCTCAAGGACTCCGGCGCCCGCGCGATCTTCGTCTCCACGGCGCCGCAGACGGCGAAGATCCGCGAGATCCGCGCCGATCTGCCGGAACTGAAGCACGTGATCGCGATGGACCGCGACGCCGCCGGCGACAGCGTGATCGGCCTGTGGGACCTCTACGCTCTGGGCGCCCAGGCGGAGGCGGCGGGCGAGGGGAAGGACTTCCGCGCCGTCGCACTCAAGGCCCAGCCCGACGACGTGGCGACGATCATCTACACCTCGGGGACGACCGGCAACCCCAAGGGCGTGATGCTGACCCATGACAACATCTGGTTCGACATCAAGTCGTCGCTGCGCCACTTCGTGCTCGGCCCCACCGACGTCACGCTCTCGTTCCTCCCCCTGTCGCACATCCTCGAGCGGATGGCCGGCCACTACGGCCTGTTCTGCGTCGGCGCGACCATCAACTACGCCGAGAGCATCGACACCATCCCCCAGAACCTCGTCGAGGTGCGACCCACCTTCGTCACCTCGGTGCCGCGGCTCTACGAGAAGATGTTCGCGCGGGCGCACGAGAACGCGCTCGCGGGCAATTTCCTCAAGAGACGGCTCTTCCACTGGGCGAAGGGCGTCGGCGCCCGCTGGGCCGACGACGTGATCGCGCGGCGCCGCCCGCCGCTGGCGGTGCGCACCCAGTACGCCCTGGCGAGCCGGCTCGTCTTCTCCAAGATCCGCGCGCGGACGGGCGGGCGGCTCCGCTACTTCGTCTCCGGCGGCGCGCCCCTCGCGCCCGACGTGGCGCGGTTCTTCTTCGCGGCGGGGCTCCCGATCTTCGAGGGGTACGGCCTCACCGAGACCTCGCCCGTCATCGCCGTGAACCACCCGGGCCAGATCCGCCTCGGCACCGTCGGCAAGGCCATCGACGAGGTCGAGGTCCGCCTCGCCGAGGACGGGGAGATCGAGACGCGGGGCCGCCACGTGATGGCCGGGTACTTCAACCTCCCCGAGGCCACGCGCGACGTCGTCGGCCCCGACGGCTGGTGCCGTACCGGCGACATCGGCGAGATGGATGCCGACGGCTACCTGCGGATCACCGACCGCAAGAAGGACCTCATCGTCACTGCGGGAGGGAAGAACGTCGCGCCCCAGCCGATCGAGGGACGGGCAAAGACGAGTAAATTCATCGCCAATGCGGTGATGCTCGGCGACGAGCGGCGCTTCTGCATCATGCTGGTGGTGCCGCAGTTCGAACAGCTGGAGCGCTGGGCGAATCACCGGAACCTCGTCTACGCCGACCGCGACGGGTTGATCCGCCACACGGAAGTGCAGGCGAAGATGGAGCGGGAGGTCTTCGAGCACCTCGACGGGCTGGCGCGCTACGAGATGCCGAAGAAGATCCTGCTGCTGGAGCACGACTTCACGATCGAATCGGGGGACCTGACGCCGACGCTGAAGGTGCGGCGCCGGGTGGTGGAGCGGAAACACCAGAGGAAGATCGACGCCCTGTACGCCGAGGACGTCGTGGAGGCGGTGGACTAGCTCACGCCTTTTCGCCGACGAAGACGCCGGCGCCGCGCGCCAGCTCGGAGATCCCGTCCGGGCTGGCGCGCTCGTCTTCGATGACGACGCGCAGTCCGCGCAGGAGGACGCGCGCGGCCTCGGCGGGCCAGGGCGCACCGGCGCAGTCGGCGCCGAGGACGAC
>JBEKGT010000141.1:0-5861 GCA_050012655.1 Gemmatimonadales bacterium
AGAGGACATTCTCCGCCGCGCGCCCCTGGTGGGCCGGGAGCACGTGGCGGTAGCCGGTCACCCGGCGCACCACCGCCTCGAAAGTAAAGAAGGACCTCGCCTGCGCGTACGACTCGTCCCCCTGCATCATCCCCGCCCACTGCCGGTCCGACATCGCGCCGGTGCCGGAGTCGGTGAGGAGGTCGATGGTGACGAGCGCGGCCGGGACGTTGAAGAGGTTGAAGCCGGCATCGCGCATCGCCTGCTCGCGCTCCGCGCGCGTCGTGAAGGCGATGGATTCGACGACCTTGATCTTGTACGGCTCCATTCCGGTCAGGCCTCTCCGGGGGACGCGGACGCGGCTCGTGCGGGCACGACCCGGTCCAGCCAGGCGCCGATGTCCGCGAGGACGCGGGCGCGGTCCCGTTCGTTCAGGATCTCGTGGAACATCCCGTCGTACACGATCGTTTCCGCTGGCAACGTTCGGGCCAGCGCCTCCGCGGCCGGGGTAGAGGCGATGCGATCGTCTCCGGCGAGGAGGATCAGGAGGGGCCCTGTGATACGATCCCGCTCTGTCACCACAGCGGCCTGCGCCGCCTGGATCTCGCGCCAGGCCGCGGGCGTCATCCGCGAGTGATAGAGGGGGTCGCTCCGGGCGGCCTGGCCGACGGCGGGGTCGGTGGAGAGATGCGCCGCGTCGAGCCCGGTGAACATCCCGAGCCCCGGCAGGGGGCCGGCCAGCGCCCTGGCGACGGCCAGCTTCCACGTGGCTGGCCGGTGCGCGGCGGCGATGAAGGGGCTGGTCACCACCGTGCCCGCGAGTCCTTGCGGCGCGGTCTCGAGGTAGCGCAGGGCGACGAGCCCGCCAAAGGAGTGTCCGAGGAGGATCTGCGGCGCGGGCACCTCCGCGGCGGCGCGCCTGCGCAGGGCCGCCACGTCGGCGAGGTATTGGGCGAACCGGGTCATGTGGCCGCGTGGGCCGGGGGAGCGGCCGTGGCCGCGCTGGTCGAGCGCCCAGACCGTACTGCCGCGGGCGGCGAGCCATTCCGCGACGAAGGCGTAGCGCCCGCTGTGGTCGCCGAAGCCGTGGAGGATGAGGACCAGCGCGCGCGGCGCGGAGGCCGGCTCGAGCCGGCGGAGGGCGAGGCGGGCTCCGTCAGGCGCCGTCCAGAATTCGACGTCGCCGAACGCGGGCATCAGACCAGGCCGGCCACGACGCGGCGGAGGTAGTCGAGCGCCCACTGCGCCGCGCGGCGGCGCACGGCGTCCCGGCTCCCGGGGAGGACGTGCGTGAAGGCGCGCAGCTGGTCGCGCCAGCAGACCGCGATCCACACCGTGCCCACGGGCTTTCCCGGCACCGCGCCCGTCGGGCCCGCGATGCCGGTCACCGCCAGCGCCGCATCGGCCTCGAGGGCGCGCGCCGCGCCGGACGCCATCTCGCGCGCCACCGGCTCGCTCACCGCCCCGTGGGCGGCGACTGCCTCGGCCGAGACGCCGAGGAGGTGGAGTTTGGCGTCGTTGTCGTACGCCACGACGCCACCGCGGTAGACGCGGGAGCTGCCGGCGATGTCGGTGAGGCGCTCGCCGATGAGCCCACCGGTGCACGACTCGGCGGTGGCGAGGCGTGCGCCCTTCTCCGCGAGGAGATCGAGCACCACCGCCGCGAGGTCGGTCTCACCCTCGGCGTAGCAGGTGGCACCGAGCTTCGGCCGGAGCGCCTGCACCCCCGCTTCGAGCGCCGCGTCCGCGTCGGCGGCGGGAAGCCGCCACGCCGTGAGGCGCAGGTCCGTGCCGTCGAACGACGGGAGCCACGCCAGGGTGACCTCCGGAGGGAGGAGCCGCGCCGGGTCGCCCACGAGGTCAGCAAGGGCCGATTCCGCGATGCCGGTGGTCCGCAGCACGCGCGAGCGCACCACGGGGGTGACGCCCTGCGCCTTCGCGTCGGCGTCGGCGATCCGCTGCCGGAGGCGCGGGAGCACCTCGTGCTCGAGGAGCCCGCGCATCTCGGAGGGCACGCCCGGCAGGAGGACGACGACGCGCCCCTCCCGGTCCTCCAGCCAGAGCCCGGGCGCCGTGCCCCAGCGGTTCTCGAGGACCGTCGCCCCCTCGGGTACGTCGGCCTGCGAGCGGTTCGACTCCGGCATCCGGGCGATGCCGCGGCGCCTGTACAGGTCCTCGAGGTGGGTGAAGATCGCAGGGTCGCGGCGGAGCGGCTTGCCCATCACCTCGGCGACGGCGCGCTTGGTCAGGTCGTCGCGGGTGGGGCCGAGCCCCCCCGACACGATGAGGAGGCCGGTGCGCCCCAGCGCGGCGCGCACGGCGTCGCGGATGGGCGCGGAGTCGTCAGGGACGGAGGTGCGCCGAAGCACCCGCACGCCCGCGGCCGCGAGCGCGCGGCCGAGGTCGGCGGCGTTGGTGTCCACCGTCAGTCCGAGCACCAGCTCGGTCCCGACGGTCAGGAGTTCGCCGTCCACCTACCGCTCCGCGGCCCGAAAGAGGGCGCGGTAGCGGTAGAGGTACACCGCCAGGGAGTATGCGGTGAGCACGACCGCGACGAGGAGGGTCACCGCGACCACGGCGCCGTGGAACTGGTCCCAGAAGTCCCGCAGCCGCCCCGTCCAGCGCATCTCCACCAACAGGTCCTTCCAGGCGAACCACGCGATGGTGGACGCGATGAAGATGTCCTGGAAGATGACCTTCAGCTTCCCCTCCCGGCCGGCGGGGATGATGACGCCGTGCTTGCGCGCTTCGATCCGGAAGACGGTGATGAGGACCTCGCGCCCGACCAGGAGGACGGCGACCCAGAGGGGGAGGCTCCCCCACCACGGGATGCCGTAGAGGATGGCCGGATGGCGCGTGAGCCAGAAGATCGGGACGAGGGTGGCGAAGAGGAGGAGCTTGTCGGCGATGGGGTCGAGCAGGATGCCGACCTCGGAGACCTGCTTGCGGCTCCGCGCCAGGTAACCGTCGGCGATGTCGCTCGCCGCCGCCGCGAGGAAGGCGACGAAGGCGATGACCTTCGGCCAGTAGCCCTCGATGAACGGCAGGAGCGCGATCACCGGGGCGAGGGCGATGCGCGTGACCGTCAGGATGTTCGGCAGCGTCCACACGGCCACGTCACCCCAGCGTCTTGAGGACCAGCTTGCTCACGGCCTTGAGGGTCTCGAAGACGCCGTCCCCCTGCACCGCCACGGCCTCGAGGGCGATCGCGCGCTCGATCCACTCCCCGGTGGGCAGCTGCTGGACGAGGAAGTCGCCGTGGAAGTTCGGATCGGCGGTGACCTTCTGCTTCGCCGGATCCTCGATGGCCCACCCCGGGTTCAGGGCCGCCTGCAGGTCCTTGATCGCGGAGGCGTTGGGCAGGTCGCGCTTGTTGTACTGGACGACGAACGGGATCTTCGTCAGGTCGTACCCGTACTCCGCCATGTTGTCGTAGAGGTTCTGCATCGACTCGATGTTCGCCTCCATGCGCTCCAGCTGGCTGTCGGCGACGAACACGATCCCGTCCACGCCCTTGAGGATGAGCTTGCGGCTGGCGTTGTAGTAGACCTGGCCCGGCACCGTGTAGAGGTGGAACCGGGTCTTGAAGCCGCGGATGGTCCCCAGGTCCACGGGGAGGAAGTCGAAGAAGAGCGTCCGCTCCGTCTCCGTGGCCAGCGAGATCATCTTGCCGCGGGTCTGGGGGCTGACCTTCCCGTAGACGTGCTCGAGGTTGGTCGTCTTGCCGCCGAGGCCCGGCCCGTAGTAGACGAGCTTGCAGTTGATCTCGCGCGACGCGTAGTTGATCATCGACATGGCGCGAGCCCCTCAATCCCCGAACAGCTTATCGATTTCATCCTCGGCCTCTTTGCTCCCGAACCCCTCGAGCTTCGGGGTTTCGGTGCCGGCACGCTTGAACATGTCCTCGAACACCCGGGTGAGCTCCTCGACCGCCGACTTCACCTTGAGGCGGACGAGGCCCAGCGTGGTGCGGTTGTCGAACAGCGCCACCAGGATCACGCGGCGGGCGACGTCGGCGAGGTACATCGACTCCTTCTCGCCCTGGTGGAAGAGCGAGGCGAACTCGTGCTCGCCGATCATCTTCGCGAGCTGGTCATTGGCGCTGAAGTCGGCGGCGGTGAGGGAGGCGAACGCCTGGGTGTCGAACTGCGGCGCTTCGCCGACGTTGGCCACGATCTGGCCGGTCCGGTCCACAAGGAGCAGGCTGCGGACGTTCGTCTCCCGCAGGAGCGCCGACATCATCTCCGTGATGGCCTTCGAGTCCTCTTCGCGGAACGACCAGCTGGACGCCCCTGGCATTCGTGCCTCGCGGTTACTCCAGGTTGGCTTCCATCCGGCGCACGATAGACTCGGCGCGCCGGCGGAGCGCGGGATGCTCCTCCCACGCGAGGTAGTCCTTCAGCACCCGCACCGCAGCCACGCTCGGGTGCCCGCTCAGGTACCCCAGGGCCGCCATGCGGCGCAGCGGGCGGGCGCTGAACAACGCCGAACGCGACCGGCCCATCGAACGCTGGGAGAGCGCGGCGCCCACGACGAACCCCACCACCGTCGCCGCCGCGAACTTCACCGCGCGGTGCTTCACCGGTCCTCCATCTCCCGCCGGGCCGAGAGCGCCTGCGCGATGGTCACGCTGTCGGCGTACTCGAGCTCGCCCCCGACCGGCAAGCCCCGCGCCAGCCGCGTGACCGAGACGCCGGAGGGCCGCAGCAGGCGCTCCAGGTAGTGCGCCGTGGCCTCCCCTTCCACCGACGGGTTCGTGGCCACGATCACCTCCCGCACCGCTCCGCCCGGCCCGAGCCGCGCCAGGAGCGCCGGGACGTTCAGCGCGTCGGGCCCGACGCCGTCCAGCGGCGAGAGCCGTCCGCCCAGCACGTGGTAGAGGCCCCGGTACTCCCCCGCCCGCTCGATCGCGAGCACGTCCGACGCCTCTTCGACCACGCACACCACCGCGGCATCACGGCGGGGGTCGGTGCAGATGGCGCACGGGTCCGCTTCCGTCAGGTTCCCGCACCGCGAGCAGGCCCGCACCCGCTCGCCCAAGGCCGCGACGGCCTTGGCGAGGCGCGCCGAGGTCTCGCGAGGCTGCTTCAGCAGGAAGAACGTCAGGCGCTGCGCGGTCTTGCGGCCGATGCCCGGGAGCCTGGCGAACTCGGCGACCAGCTCCTCGATCGCCGACACGTCTAGAGCGAGAAGGGGAGCGGGAACGGCAGCCCGCTCTGCAGCTTCCGCATCTCGTCCTGGGCCACCTCGGCCACGCGCTTCTGGAGATCCGCCACGGCCGACGCGACCAGCTCCTCCAGCAACTCCACGTCGCCGGCGAGCAGACTCGGGTCGATGTGCACCGCCCGCACCTGGCCGCGGCCGTCCGCCTCGACGGTCACCATCCCGCCGCCGGCCGACCCTGTCACCGTGCGTTGCGCCAACTGGCTCTGCATCTCGGCGAGCCGCCCCTGCATCTGCTGGCCGAGCTGCATCAGCGAACGTAAATCAGTCATTGAGTCTAACTTAGGCCCGTTTGAGGGTGCAGGCAAGCCTACTCGAGCAGCTCCAGATCGAGCGCGTCCACGGCCTGATCCAAGGCCGGGTGCTTCGCACGCAGCGCGCGGGTGCGCTCGGCCCGTGCGCCATCGGCCGTGACGCGCTCCGGCGCGGCCGCACGCGCCGGCGCGTCGGCCGCGCTCTCGGTCCCCACGCGCACCGCCCCCCCGAGAAGCCGGCTGAGGAGTTCCTCCAGCCGGGCGCGGCTCCGGCTCAGCCCCTCGGCCGTCATCGCGCTGCGGCCGATGACGCGCAGGACGAGCGCGCCGTCGCCCAGCGACCGCGGCTCGGTATCCTCGAGGATGGAGGCGAGAACCGGCTTCTCCGCGCGAGCGGCCGTCACC
>JBEKGT010000142.1:0-5793 GCA_050012655.1 Gemmatimonadales bacterium
CCACCGGCACCAGCCGCTCGCCGATGCGGATCACCGCGTCCACCCGTTCCCCGGAGCGGAAGGCGTACTGCATGGTGAAGAGCGGAGCCGGCAGCACCTGCCGGAGCAGCTCCTCCAGCCACGTCTCCCCGAGCGTGCCGCGGAGCTTCGGGACCTTGAGGAGCGCCTGCACCTCGGCCACCGTCGCGCCCACGCTCTCGACGCGGTGCGTCGCCTCGAGGAGCTGCGCGAGGCGGTCGCGGAGGTCCGCGAGAGTGCGGAGCTGCTCGCCGTCGGCCTGGGCCTGCGCCGCCCGGCCGTCCGCCAGCGCCCGCGGCAGGTCCTGCTGCGCCGCGGCGAGGACGTCGAGCCGGCCGCGCACCTCGACCAGCTGCTGCTGCAGGAGCGGGACCTCCGCGCCCCCCGCCGGGCGGCGGAGCACCAGCGCGAGGAAGAGCGCCAGGACCAGCGCCATGAGGATCAGGATGGCCGTCGTCACGGGAGGTCTCCCCCGAGAAGTGTGTTGGTGCGCGGGCGCCGGAGCTGCGGCGCTTGACTTGTCCCTGCGTGAGGGGATCTTAGCGATGACCTATCACCCATCACCTGTCACTTCGCGCTCATCACTCATCACCTATTACGGCCTCATGGCGACCATCCCCTTCACGAGCAACTACGAGGACCTGTCCTCGAACCGCGGCTTCCAGTTCAAGTTCTTCTGCCAGAAGTGCGGGAACGGGTACATGTCCACCTTCAAGGCGAGCAAGCTGGGCATGGCGGCGTCGGCGGCGGGAGCGGCGGCGTCGCTCCTGGGCGGCGTCTTCGGCCGCGCCGCCGCATCCGCGCAGCAACTCGAGTCGCTCGTTGGCGGCCCGCTGCACGATGCGGCGCTGAACGAGGCCGTGGAGGAGATCCGCCCGCTCTTCAAGCAGTGCACCCGCTGCGGACAGTGGGTCTGCGAGCCGGTCTGCTGGAACAAGAAGGCGCAACTCTGCGAGTCGTGCGCGCCCGACCTCGACGAGGAGATCGCGTCGGCGCAGGCGCAGGCGGCGAAGGAGCAGGCCGTCGAGAAGGCCAAGGAGGTGGACTGGCTCGCCGACCGGAAGATCGGCCAGGCCACCGCCGCCGTCTGCCCGAAGTGCGGTGCGAAGACGCAGGGCGGCAAGTTCTGTCCCGAGTGCGGCACGACCCTCGCCCAGAAGCGGAAGTGCGCGGCGTGCGGCGCGGAGGCGGAGGGGACGCCCAAGTTCTGCCCGGAGTGCGGCAAGCCCTACGCCGCCTGACGCCGGGGCGGGCCGCCGGGGCGGCTAGCGCAGCCGGACGAGGAACCCGCCTTCATCCACGTCGCGGCCCCAGTCCGCGACCCGCGGCGCCAGTTCCCCCCGCAGCAACGCGGCCACCGCGCCGCGGAGGACCGGCCCGCCCGCCGAGCCCCGCCCTTTCCCCGTGATGACGTGCACCACCGCACCCGGCGCGCTCCGGGCTGCGCTCTCGACGAAGCTCCGCACCAGCCCTCGCGCCGCCGCCGCCGTGCATCCGTGCAGGTCGAGCGCGGCGTGGACCGGGGCGTCGAGCAGGGGGTCGCGCGGGTCGAACCGGGGGGCACGCAGGGGCTAGCCGCGGCGCGGGCGCATCCGCACGCACGCCCTCACGACGCATCCCCCGCCGGCGGTGCCCCGCCCTCCGCCTTCGGCCAGAGGATGGACGCGCCGATGGCCACCGCCAGGATCGCCGCCACGGTTAGCAGCGATACGAACGTTGGCACCGCGACCACGTCCGAGAGGAGCATCTTGGCGCCGATGAGGATCAGCACCAGCGCCAAGCCCTTCGACAGGTAGTGGAAGAGCCCGACCACCCCCGCCAGGGCGAAGAACATCGCGCGCAAGCCGAGGACCGCGAAGATGTTCGACGTCAGGACGATGAACGGATCCTGCGTGATGGCGAGGACCGCGGGGATCGAGTCCACCGCGAAGAGGAGGTCGGTGGGGCCGATCATCAGCAGCACGAGGAAGAGCGGCGTGGCCAGCCGGCGTCCGTCGCGCCGGACGAAGAAGTGGCCTGCCCCGTACTCGTCGGTGAACGGAACCGTGCGCCGCGCGAGCCTGTAAATCCAGCTCGTCTCCGGGTCCACCGCCGCGTCCTTGCCGCCCGCCATCCGCATCCCCGACGCGATGAGCAGTGCGCCGAAGACGTAGATCACCGCGTGGAGCCGCCGCACCAGCGTCACCCCCGCGACGATGAACACGATGCGCAGGAGGATGGCCAGGATGATGCCCCAGAAGAGCGCCTTGTGCTGGCGTTCCGGCGGGACGCGGAAGTACGTGATGATGAGCAGGAACACGAAGACGTTGTCGGCGGAGAGCGACAGCTCCACCAGGTAACCGGTGAAGTACTCGAGCGCCTTCGCCCCGCCGAGCCGCGCGTGGATGCCGACGCCGAAGAGGACCGCCACCAGGATCCAGAGCGCGGTCCACTGCAGCGCCTCCCGGACCGGGATGGCGCGGCGCGCGCGCTGGCCCACGCCGAGGTCGAGTGCCAGCAGGACCGTGACCACGGCGGCGAAGACCGCGTAGCCGGCGAAGTTCGGGCTCACCGCCGCACCCCGCTCACACCCGCTCTCCGCTCTCCATCGGGTGTAATCTCACACGGCCCCGGCCCGCGGGGCACTCGCCGGAGCGCGCAGGCGCAGCGTCACGTTGGTGCCGCGCCCTTCCCGGCTCTCCAGCGTGACCTCCGCGCCCCATCCGTCCACCAGCCGCTTCACGATGGCGAGTCCGAGGCCGCTGCCGCTCGACGTCGTGCTGAACCGCGGCTCGAACACCCGGGGCAGGAGGTCCGCCGGGATGCCGCGGCCGTCGTCGGCGATCGTCACCGTCGCAGCCCACTCCGGTCCCGCCGGCGCGCCTGGACGCACCAGCACGCGCACCCGACGGGCGCCAGCGTCACGCGCGTTCTCGAGCAGGTTCACCAGCACCTCGACCAGCTCGCCGCGCCGCGCCTGCGCCGTCGGCATGCCGACGGCGTCGAGCTCCCACGTGACGGGGCCCTCGCCCAGCCGGTACAGGTTCACGACCTCCGTCACCGCACCGACCACGTCCACCGCCTCGATCGCGGGGCCCTCCGCGGCCGGGAGCGCGAACCGGCTGAAGGTCCGCGCGATCGAATCCAGCCGGTCGATCTCGGCCAGGAGACGCTGCCCCGATGTCGCGAGCGCGGGGCCCAGCTCGGCGGGACGCTCCCGGTGCACCCGCAGGAGGTGCTGGATGCCGAGCCGGATCGGCGTCAGCGGGTTCTTGATCTCGTGCGCCACTTGCCGCGCCATCTCCCCCCACGCCAGCACGCGCTCCGCCCGCTGGCTGCGTTCCACGTCGGCGGCGGCCTGGGCGAGCGCGCCGTAGACCGGATCGAGCTCCCCCGGCAGGAGGTCGGGGCGCGGGCCCGGGCCCCCGCCCGCGCCGACTGCGAGCGCCGCACGCCGCAGCTGTTGGATCGGCCGGTCCAGCGCGCGAGCGGCGAGCCCCGACAGCACGATGGCGGCCAGCAGGCCCAGCGCCGTGCCCACCAGGGTGGCGATCGCGAGGTCCTCCTCGCGCCGGCGGAGCGCGGCGTCGCTCATCAGCTCCACCGCGCCGAGGATCACGGCGTCGGCGGGATCGCCCGAGCGCACCATCCGGTACCCCGCCAGCACATCCCCCGTGGACGCCTCCTGCCGGAGCGTGAGCTCGAGGCCGTCGCTGTACGCGAGCGGCCGGAACGCGTCCGCCGGCATGAGGACGTCGAGCAGCCCGAGGTCCGCCAGCACCGCCGACGAGGCCGCGACGAGGCGCCCCCCCTGGCTCAGGGCGAGGTCCGCGTCGAGCCGCGCGCCCAGGGCTGCGAGCGTGACCTCAGGATCGCGCGCGTCGGCCACCACCGCGCCCCCCGCGTCCCGCAGCGTCTGGCGGAGCAGCAGCTCCCGGGAGCGCTGGAACTCGTCGCCGAACCGCGCGAACCCCCAGAGCGCGAAGCCCACGGTCGGCGCGACGAAGAAGAACGCGAAGCTCGCCACCAGCCGTGCGCGCAGCGAGCGGTACACGCCGGGCCAGGCCCGCCGTAGCGCCGGCACGAGCCGGCCCCCCGTCGCCGCCATCCCCAGCCAGAGGAAGGCGAGCACTCCGAGATCGAACACGAGGACGAGCAGACCCCGCTGAAGGAGCGGTGACGCGCCGAGCAGGTCCACCTGGGCATGCACGTGCCGCACGCCCCCGGGCAGCGCGAGCAACCGCTCGCCCCGCACCGTCCACCCTTCCCGCCGCCACTCCACCGTCGGGCTCCCGCTCTGGTGTTCCGGCGCCGGCGGCGAGAGGGCGAGCCGGTACGGCGGCTCGGCGTCCGCCCCTCCGCCCTCGAGGAAGAGACCGATGCGGGTCGGCGAGACGAGCCGCGACCGCGGCCCCACTGCGAGTGTGAGCACCCGGCCGTCGGCGAGCGGCAGTGCGGCCACGTGCACCACGCCCGGCACCCGCACGTACGACGCCCCCACCGGCACCAGCTCCTCCGCCGCCTGCCGCGCGAGCCCCTGCACGATCGCTGGAGGGAGGTCGATCTGCGCCAGGTCGAGGGTCGCCAGCCGCTCCCCCTCGCCGGTCCACAGCCCCATGGCGATCGGATACCCCTGACCGTCGAGGGCGCTCCGGCGGTAGAGCACGTAGAGGTCTCCTGCGCTCGCGGGCAGCGGCGCCGCCGCGAACTGATGGGCCGCGCGATCGACCAGCGCCATCGCCACGGGGTCGGGCGACGTGCCCAGCGCCTCGGCGTCCTGCGCCGCGAGCGCCATCCGGCCCTCCGTCGCCGCGCGCCACGTCAGCAGCGCCGCCGCGGTCCCCGAGACCACCGCCACCGTCGCGAGCGTCCCGCGCAGCGGCATCGGCTTGATCGCGATGAGGAGGGCGGGCAGCCACAGGTAGGCGTACCACTCGGGCCACGCGGCGCCCGGCTCCCAGAGCCACAGGCCGGCGGCGGCCAGGGCGAGCGCCATCGTTGCCGCGGCCCAGGGCCACAGCCCGGCGTGCGCGGGCTCCACCGGGCCGCGCACCAGCGCCGCGCCGAGCAGCACCAGCGCCGACGCCGCCAGCACCAGCGCCACCTGCCACGTCAGCCACAGCACCACGGGCGCGCCGTTCGCCGGCGGCGTGATCCCCCGCGCCAGGTCCTGCAGCAGGTACGGCGCCACCGCGACGAGCGCGACGGCCGCGAGATAGTGCCACCACCGCGGCCGCATCCCGCGGCGCCACAGCGCCAGCGCCACGTTCGCCACGACGATCCCCGTCAGCGCAAGCGTCCCCGCCGACGACGAGAACGGGCCGAGCAGCCCGCGGTAGTACGCCGCCGGCGAGAAGGCGCTCGCCCCGCCGAACGCCTCCTGCAGCGGAGCGCGCGCCACCAGCAGCGCGGCCACACCCGCGTTGATGGCCACGAGCGGCCGGCCCAGTTGGAGGCGCACCGCACCGATCACCGCGATCAGGAGGACCAGTGCCGCGAGTACGATCGCGGTGCGCTGCGCCGGCTCCAGGACCTCGTCCCTCGCGGTGTCCTGCTCCGGCGCGACCGTCTCCACCGCGAAGAGGGTGTCGCCCGCGGGCCCCACGAAGTCGAGCACGGCGGAATCCGGCGGGAGCGCTCCCGGCGCCACGAAGCGGAGTCCGACGCTGGTCCGCGCGACGAAGTCCTCCGTGAGCGCCGCCGCCGCGAGCGGCACCCCGAGCGAGCGCGCGATGAGCACCGAGCCCACCGCGCTCGCGCCGCTCACCTGGCGGCGCGCCACGAGCCACAGGTAGA
>JBEKGT010000143.1:0-5753 GCA_050012655.1 Gemmatimonadales bacterium
TCGCCGACGCGCTGGCCGAGCGCGCCCGCGCGGGCGTCCGTGTCGCGGTCATCCACGATTGGCTGGGATCCCTCGCCGGCGCGTCGCGCGCGTTCTGGAGAAGGCTGGAGGAAGCCGGCGTTCAGACGCGTGTCTTCAATCGCCCCACCCTTGCGGGCCCGCTGCGCTGGATCAGCCGTGATCACCGCAAGATGGTCTCGGTCGACGGACGCGTCGGCTTCGTCGCTGGCCTCTGCGTCAGCAAGCGTTGGCTGGGCGACCCGGCTCGCGGCGTCGCCCCGTGGCGAGACACGGGCGTAGAGATCCAGGGACCGGCCGTGGCGTGGGTCGAGCGGGCCTTCAAGGAGGTATGGGATGTCACGGGAGCACCCCTACCCGAAGAGGCGCTCTTGGAACCGGGTACGATGGTCCGTGCCGGCGATGTGTCCGTGCGCGTCGTCGCGGGCGAGCCGGCATCTGCCGGCCTGTTCCGGCTCGACCAGCTGATCGCCGCCGCCGCCCAGCGTACGCTGTGGCTCACCGATGCGTACTTCGTCGGCTTCGTCCCTTACATCCAGGCACTCCGGATGGCGGCAAGGGATGGGGTCGATGTCCGGCTCCTCGTCCCTTCCACCACGGATCTCCCACTCATCAGTCGGTTGTCTCGCGCCGGCTACCGACCGCTGCTGGTAGCCGGGGTGCGCGTCTTCGAGTGGAACGGTTCGATGATCCACGCGAAGTCCGCGGTTGCCGACGGCCGCTGGGCGCGTGTTGGATCCACGAACCTCAACCTCGCCAGCTTCCTCGGCAACTACGAGCTCGACGTCGCCATCGAAGACGAGTCGGTCGCCCGGACGCTCGAGGACGTCTTCCTGCAGGACCTCTCGAACAGCACGGAGATAGTGCTGCGAGGCCATCGAGTGGTCCGGCCCGTCGGGCCGAAGAGCAGGATGCCTATAGGCTCGATTCGACCGCCCCTCGGTGCGATCCGGCTCGCCCGCGCCGTCGGTGCGGCGGCGACATCCGGCACGCGAGCGCTCGGGGCAGTCGAGAGCGGGATCGAGCTGGCGCTGGCCGGATGCCTGCTCGTCCTCGCGGTGGTGGGATTCCTGTGGCCGGTAGCACTCGCCTACCCGTTCTCGGTGGTCGGGGTGTGGCTCGCCACCGTCCTGCTGCTCCGGGTGCGAAGGAACTGGAAGCGGGCCGGGGCCGAGGATAGGGTCTCATCCAAGGGCTGGACTGACGGTGGGAGCGGCTCGACCGCGGTCTAGCGGGCCGGGCCGGCGCGAAGGGGCCCGCCGCCGGCGATCGGCGACGGGCCCCTCGTGCGTCGGCGCGCTCCGGTCCTACCGGTGCAGCTTCTGCGCCGCCACGAACGACAGGCCGTGCTCGGTGAGCGCCCTCGCGGTGTGGTTCGTCGCCTCCACCTTGTCGAGGAAGTTCACCAGCATGTTGTCCCAGTCCCCCTTCTCGATCACGTCGCTCTTGTCGCGGAAGTAGTCGAGGATGTCGGAGGGGTGGCCCCGCTTCCCGTCCACGCTGGGGTCGCCACCCTCGTGCTTGGCGGAGATGTTGGGCACCTTCTTCGCCAGGTCCATCAGCTCCGCGCGCCGGTCGTACGGCTGCTTGACGATGCTCTTCCACGTCTCGGTGATGTGGTGCTCGAAGCGCACCACATCCTCGAAGCCGAGCTGCTTGCGGATGACGGAGGTGATCTCGAGCGTCTCGTTGTTGACCGAATTGCTCCAGTTGAAGCCGATGAGGGGGCTCGTGCCGTCGTCGCGGGCGAAGAGCTTGGCACCGATCAGCGTCCAGAGCCCCGCGAACGGATTGTCGTTCCCCATGAACACCGAGATCTTGAACTCGATGTCCACCCCCAGCCGGTAGAGGATGTAGCCCGCGAGCACGGTGCCGGGGTTGATGTTCAGCACCTGCTGCGTGCCGTAAGTCGTGTAGTAGTGCAGGAACTCGTCGAGCCAGAGGAGGGGGTGGTCGTTGGGCTGGCCGACGCCACCGAAGTAGCCGGTGATGGTGGACGGCCCGTCGAGATGGATGTTGGAGCCGTCGGTGCCCTTGGTGTCGAGGGTCTCGACGTAGCTGGCGCCGATGATCTCCATCGCCGCGGCGATGGCGGGGAGGTCGCCGTCGGCCTCCTGCTCCTTCATCTTGCGGACCTGGATCCAGCGCCCCGGCATCAGCGACTTCTCGGCGATGGCCTTCTTCGCCGTCGCGATCACCCAGGGGAAGTACTGGAGGGCGCTCACCTCGAGGGTGACGGCGAGCTTGTCGTCGAACTTCGTGGTGGCGGCGCGGGCGCCGAGGACGTCCTTGCGGAAATCGGCGACGGAGACGAAGGCGCCCTTGTCGCGCTGTTCCTCCAGCCATTTGAGGTCGGCGAGGTAGTCGGGCTTCTTCGCCTTGACGTGCGCCAGCAGGGCGGGGAGGGCGCGGGCCGCCTTCGCCTTGGCGTTGATCTCCTCCGGCGTGCCGTACTTCGCCACCACGGCGAGGACGTCGTTGACGATCCGCGAGTGCGGGTCGAGGAGGAGCGCGTTGAGGTCGTCGAGCCGCTTGTTCGGGATGGCGAGGCGGCGGCGGAGGTCGGTGCTCACGCGCGGTCTCCCTTCAGCAGGCGCTGCAGTTCGACGTATTCCTCGTCCGGCATCCCGAACCAGTTCTCGGGCTGCGGGAAGGTCTTGGCGGTCACTTCTTTCACGTAGGCGGCAAGGCCGTCGCGGATCACCGCGCCGGCGTCGGCGAACACCTTGGCCATCCGCGGCTTGAACTTCGGGTAGAGGGCGAAGGCGTCGTGGTAGATGAGCAGCTGGCCGTGGGCGTGGGGGCCGCTGCCGAGGGACATGATGATGCAGTGCTTGGCCCGCTCCGTCACCAGCTGGCAGACGCGGTCGGGCACCATTTCGAGGAGGATGCAGAACGCTCCCGCCTCCTCCAGCGCCTTGGCGTCGTCGATGATCTTCTTCGCCTGACGCGCGCCCTTCCCCTGGAGCTTGAAGCCCCCCAGCGCGCTGACGCTCTGCGGGGTGAGGCCGAGGTGGCCGATGACGGGGATGCCGGCGCGCGCGATCCCCGCGACGCGGTCGGCCATCTCCGCGCCCCCCTCCAGCTTCACCGAGTCGCACCCGCACTCCGCCATGAAGCGGCCGGCGTTGCGGATCGCCGTCTCGACGCTCGGCTGGTAGGTCATGTAGGGCATGTCCCCCACGAGCCAGGCGTTGGGCGAGCCGCGCCGCACCGCCGCCGCGTGGCGGACCATGTCTTCCATCGTGACCGGGAGGGTGCTGTCGAACCCCAGCATCGTCATCCCGAGGGAATCACCCACCAGGATCATGTCCACCCCCGCCTGGTCCTGCAGGTAGGCGGTGGGGTAGTCGTAGCAGGTGAGCCAGGTGACCGGGGTCTTCTCCGCGACCTTCTTGAACAACCCCGGCAGGGTCATCTTCTTCCGTTCGGACACTGCGGCCTCCCGTGGGTGAAACAACTCCCGCCTCGATCGTCGTCTCTTGCGCCGCCGATACCGCACAGATCCACTCGGGCATCGGGCGCGGGGCGTCTCAGCTAATAGCACGCCGTGTGCCACGGCGGCAAGCGAAACGGGCCGGCGCTGGCCGGCCCGTGATGTATCCGCCTGGGGCGTGAGCCGGGGGCGGCCCGCGCCCTACGCCGGGGCGGGCCCCCGGTCCACGTGCAGCTCGCAGATCTTCCGGAAGTGGTACCCGTAGATGGCGAAGGTGACGGCGTACGAGATGTGGCGCGGCCGCCGGAGCACCGTCCAGGCAAGGAGCTTCCAGTACTGCACCCGCTCCCGGCCGACGATGCCGAGGCGCACGATGGACCGCGCGAACGCCATCCCCTGCTCCCAGACGAAGCCGAGGTCCACGCGGGGCTTGAGGCGCGGCGGGTGGTAGTCGCGCAGGAAGGTCCGCACCCGCTGGTAGTACGGCTTGGGGGCGTAGAGGCGGCGCAGCAGCTCGCGGTAGCCCGCGCGGAGCGCCTCGACGCTGCCGAGGGGGACGATGTTGGTGGTACCGTCCACGTTGTCGCCGGTGCGCTCCTCGTTGAGCCGCCCCTCGCGCTGGAGCCGCGCGTGGAGCTGCGTCCCGGGGAGCGCCTGGAGGAGGCCGACCATCGCGGTGACGATCCCCGTCCGCTGGACGTAGTCCACCATCTGCTCGACCGCGCCGGGCGGGTCGTGGTCGAAGCCGAGGATGAAGCCTCCCTGGACCTCGAGTCCCGCCTGCTGCATCCGCCGGGCGTCGGCCACCAGGTCGCGGTGCAGGTTCTGCTTCTTGTTGCACTCGGTGAGGCTCTCGACGTGCAGCGTCTCGATCCCGACGAAGACGGCACGGAAGCCCGCTTCGACCATCATCCGCATGAGGTCGTCGTCGTCGGCGAGGTTGATCGACGCCTCGGTGTTGAAGGGCATCCCGCGCCGCCCGCGCCGCCACGCCGCGAGGGCGGGGAGCAGCTCCCCCTTCAGCCGCTTCTTGTTCCCGATGAAGTTGTCGTCCACGAAGAAGACGGGGCCACGCCAGCCGGAGCCGCAGAGCGCGTCCAGCTCGGCGAGCATCTGCGGCGTGCCCTTGGTCCGCGGGCGGTGCCCGAAGAGCGCCGTGATGTCGCAGAACTCGCAGTCGAAGGGGCAACCGCGCGAGTATTGGACGCTCATCTGGCTGTAGCGGCGCAGGTCGGCCAAGTCCCAGCGCGGCACCGGCGAGCGCTCGACGTCGGGGTACGGGCCGGGCTCGTAGAGCCGACGCGCCGTCCCCGCCGCGAGGTCCGCCAGGAAGGCGGGGAGCGTCGCCTCCGCCTCACCGAGGACCAGGTGGTCCACCTCGGGGAACGCCTCGGGCTGCGCGGTGAAGAGGGGGCCGCCCGCCACGACCGGCAGTCCCGCCGCCTTGCAGCGCGCGATCGTCGCCTCGGCGGAGGGGCGCTGCACGCCCATCGAGCTCACGAAGGCGACGTCAGCCCAGGCGAGGTCCCGGTCGGCGAGGGGCCGGACGTTGAGGTCTACCAGGCGCAGCTCCCACTCGGGGGGGAGCATCGCTGCCACGGTGAGCAGCCCCAGGGGCGGGGAGTTGGCGGGCTTGCGGACGAAGGTGAGGGCGTGCTTGAACGACCAAAAGGTATCCGGGAACTCCGGATAGACGAGCAGGGCCTTCATCGCCGTCTCCTCCCCGGGCACTGCCCGGGTGTCGGGCTTTCCCCCTCCATATGCGGCGGCGGCGCGGCATCCGGCAAGAGGAGGGGGGCGCCCCGGGTCGCTACTGCCGCTCGAGGAGGAGCGCGGCCGAGTACCGCCGGTACACCTCCTTATTCGCCGCCGACTGGAAGGTGCCGAGGAGGCGCCAGAGCCACGCCATGGGCATCTCGCGGTGGATGCGCCGCGCCTCCTCGAGGATGGAGCGGAACGAGGCCTCGCGCCACCCGAAGGGCTTGAAGAAGGCGGGGCCCGTGGCGGGGGCGAACTGGAAGGGCGCGACCCCCCCCTTCGCCCGCTTCCCCCACGTCCGGATCATCATCTTGAGGAGGCCGGGGCTCGCGAGGTCCGTGAGCCAGTACCGCGCGGCGGTGCGCGCGTGGATGTCGCCCGCGAGCGCGCCCACCTGTTCCTCGGTGAGGTAGATCAGGAGCCCCTCGGTTATGACGAGGGCCTTGGCGGAGTCGATCCGGAGTCGGTCGAAGAGGGCGCGGCGCTCGTCTGCCGAGGCGAGGTCGGCGGGGGCCGGCTCGTAGCGGCAGGCGGGCCGCTC
>JBEKGT010000144.1:0-5705 GCA_050012655.1 Gemmatimonadales bacterium
CGTCCACCCGGACCTCGTCGGTGGAGAGCTGGCTGAGCGCGTCGGCCAGCGCCTCGGCGGGGCCGCCCTGGTCGGACTTGATGATCAGGGGCAGGACGCCGGCCTCCCCCGCGGCCCGCTGCTGGAAGAACTCCTCCAGCGTGACGCCCGCGCGGCTGGTGCGGCGGTTCTGCGCTTCGCGGTCGAGCCGCTGGCGCTTCTGCGCGATGTCGCGCGCCTGTACGCTGTCGGAGACGACCGAGAAGGCGTCACCCGCCTGGGGGATGCCCTCGAAGCCGAGCACCTGCACCGGGGTCGAGGGACCGGCTTCCTTGATCGGGCGGCCGCGCTCGTCCTGCAGCGCGCGTACCCGGCCGGCGAAGAGGCCGGAGATGAAGCTGTCGCCCGGCTTGAGGGTCCCGCCGGTGACGAGGACCGTCGCCACGGGGCCTTTCCCCGGGTCGAGCTGGGCCTCGAGCACCGTGCCGACCGCCGGCTTGTGCGGGTTGGCCTTGAGATCGAGGAGCTCGGCCTGCAGCAGGATCTGGTCGAGGAGTTGCTCGACGTTCGTGCCCTTCTTCGCGGAGATCGGCGTGCCCAGCGTGGTCCCGCCGTACTCCTCGAGCACCACCTGCTGGTTGAGGAGCTCGCGCTTGACCTTCTCGACGTCGGCGGTGGGGAGGTCGATCTTGTTGATGGCAACGACCATCGGGACGCCGGCGTTCCGGGCGTGGCTGATCGCCTCGATCGTCTGCGGCATCACCTGGTCGTCGGCCGCCACCACCAACACGACGATGTCGGTCACCTGCGCGCCGCGGGCCCGCATCGCGGTGAAGGCCTCGTGGCCCGGCGTGTCGAGGAAGGTGATGCGCTTGCCGTTGGGCAGCAGCACGTTGTGGGCGCCGATGTGCTGCGTGATCCCGCCCGCCTCGCCCGCGATGACGTTGGTCTTGCGGATGAAGTCGAGGAGGGACGTCTTGCCGTGGTCCACGTGGCCCATCACGGTCACGACCGGCGGGCGCGGCTCGAGGTCCTCCGCGGCCTCCGGCGCCGCGGCCTCCTCCACCTCGGCGACGTACTCAGCCTCGCGCACCGCCTGGAAGCCGTACTCCGAGCAGATCAGCTCGATCTGGTCGAAGTCGAGCCGCTGGTTCACCGTGACCATCAGCCCCAGTTCCTTGAAGGCGAAGGCCACGAGCTGCGACGCCGGCACCTTGATGCTCTGCGCCAGCTCGGCCACCGAGATGAACTCGTTGACGCGGACCAGCGTCTTCTCGCGCTCCTTCTCCTCCGCCGCGCGCTGCGCCTCCTGCTCGCGGAACGACGGCTCGTCGTCGCGGCGGCGGACGCCCCTCTTGCCGGGACCGCGGATCGAGGCGAGGGTCTTGGCGACGTTGGCCGCCACGGCCTCCTGGTCCACCGCCCACTTCTTCCCCTTCTTGCGCTTCCCCCCGCCCTTCTTGTCCACGCGGTGGCGGTCGTCGGTGGTCGGCGCACCGGGGGCGGCCGAGGCGACGGGCCGTGGCGGCACCATCGCGCCGGGCACGCCGCTGGCGACCGGCTTCGGCCGCGCGGACGGCAGGCGCTCGACGCGCTGCGGGACGAACGGCTGGGGCCGGTGCGGCGCTGGGGACACGTACGCGCCCATCATCGGCGAGGCCGCGTGCGGCGGCTCCGCGGGCGGCGCGGCAGCGGGACCCGCGGCCGCGGCCGAGGCAGCGCCCTCCGGCTCGGCGGCGCCCTCGGGCTCGGCGGCCTGCTCCTCCGCGGCGGCGACCTCGGACTCGGGGCGCGGCTGCAGCTCCGGCGGGAAGAGATCGTGCTCCGCCAGCTCGGGCTCGAGCGTCTCCTCGACCGCCTCGTCCTTGAAGAGCCGCACCACGACCGGCGGCCGGGCCGCCGCCTCGGCGGCGGCGAGCGCGGCCTGGTCGGCCTCGTGCGCCGCCATCTCCGCGGCGGTCCGCCGGCGGCGCTTCGGCATCGCCGGCTCCGGCGCCGGCTCCTCTTCCTTCTTCTTCGCGGCCTCGGCGGTCGCCGTCTTCGCCTTCGCGGCGCGGCGGCGCCCCTTCGCCGGGGCGGCGGCTTGCCGGTCCTTGCGCTTCTCCCGCTCGTAGCGCGCCCGGACCCGCGCGACCTTGTCGTCCTCGATGGAGCTCAGGTGGCTCCGCACGAAGATGTCCATCTCGCGCAGCGTCGCGATCAGCTCCTCGCTGGTCACGCCGAATTCCGCCGCCAGATCGTGCACCCGCATGCTCATACCGTGGCCTTCTCCCCGCGGTCTTCCGCCTCCAAGTACGCGCGCAGCCCGCGCGCCAACTGCCGGTCCAGCACCGCCACACCGTGGACCGGGGGCCGGCCGAGCAACAGGCCGAACTCCTCGGCCTTCGGTCCGACGAGCACCGCGACTCCGCGGTGCATCGCCAGCGGGAGCAGCTTCTCCCGCGCCCGCGGGCTCGCGTCCGCCGCGATCACGAGTCCTTCGGCAACGCCGCGCTGCAGCGCGCCGCGCGCCGCCTCAACCCCGATCGCGAGCCGCCGCGCCTTCGCGCCGAGCCCCAGGAGGCCCGTGCCAGCGCGCATCCGGTCGCTCGTCGTCATGCCTCCGGCGCGACGTCGCCGCCCGGAGCGCCACCCTCGGCGCCGGGGGGCCCGTCCGGAGCTGCGCCGCTCTCCACCGCAGGCGCCGCAGCGCTCTCTGCTTGCGGCGCCGCACCAGCTTCGGCCACCGGCGCGCCGCCCTCCGCCTTCGTCTCCGCGCCCTCGTCCTCGTCCGTGCTCAGCTCGTCCACCAGCGTCACCAATCGCTCCACCATCTCGGGCGTCATCGCCGGGATCCGGCCCATCTCGTCGCGGTCGAGGTCGATGATGTCCGAGAAGGTGCGGTAGCCGGCGGCGTCGAGCACCGCCAGCAGGTCTGGGGCGAGTCCGCCGAGTTCTGCGAGCGGGACGTCTGCTACGTCCTCCCCCTCCTCGCGCACCGGCGGCAGCGGCGCGAAGAGCGGCCCTTCGCCGCCGCGCTCCAGCCACTCCCGGCTCGAGTAGAGGTCGATCTTCCAGCCGGTCAGCTCCGAGGCGAGCCGCACGTTCTGGCCGTTCCGGCCGATCGCCAGGCTGAGCTGGTCCTCGTCCACGATCGCCTGGACCGTCTTGGCCTCGGGATCGGAGAAGACGCGCGCCACCCGCGCCGGCGCCAGACTGAGCTTCGCGAACCGCTCCGGGTCCGAGCTCCAGGGCACGATGTCGATCCGCTCGCCCCCCAGCTCGTTCACCACCGCCTGCACCCGGCTCCCCTTGAGGCCGACGCACGCGCCCACCGGATCGATCCCGTCGTCGCGGCTGAACACCGCGATCTTGGTGCGGCTCCCCACCTCGCGCGCCGTGGCGCGGATCTCCACGATCCCCTGCTGGATCTCGGGGACCTCGAGCTTGAAGAGCGCCTTCACGAACAGCGGGTCGCCGCGGCTCAGGATGAGGCGCGGCCCCTTCGGCGTCTCCTCGAGCCGCTTCAGCACCGCGCGGATCGAGTCGTTCTGGTGGAAGTGCTCCCGGTGGTTCTGCTCGCGGTAGGGGATGATCGCCTCGGCCTCGCGGAACTTCGCGAGCATCACCACGATCTTGCCGCGCTCGATCTGCTGCACCTCGCCCATCAGCAGCTCGCCGACGCGGTCGGCGAACTCCTCGCGGATCCGCGTGCGCTCGCCTTCCCGCACCCGCTGGATGATCCGCTGCTTCGCCGCCTGCACCGCCGTCCGGCCGAACTCGGCGAAGTCCACGTCCCGCTCCAGCACGTCGCCGACCTGAAAGGCGGGGTCGTCGAACCGCGCCTCCTCGAGCGTGACCTGCCGGCTCGGGTCCTCGACCTCCTCGACCACCTCGAAGAGCGCCGTGATCCGGATCTTCCCGGTCATCTCGTCGATGTCGATCTCGGCCCGCACGTTGGGGCCGAATTTCTTGGCGAGCGCCGCCAGCACCCCATCGCGCAGCAGGTCGCGCAGTTCCCCGCGCTCCAGCTGCTTCGTGGTCGCCAGTTCCCTGAACGCCGCCAACAGGTCCGGATTGCTCATCCCCGTCGCTCCACGCGCGCCTACCACTCCACCGCGAGGCGCGCCTCCTTGATCTCCGCGAGTTTCACCGTCCGCAGAACCCCCTTCGAGAATTCCAGCTCCACCGAGGGTTCGGGGTCCTCCACCACCTGTACGATCCGCACCGGGAACCGGCCGCCCAGCGCCGGCACCAGCACCTCCGCCTGCCGCCCGGCGAACCGCCGCCACTCGTCGGGCCGCCGCAGTGGACGATCGAGGCCGGGCGAGCTGACTTCCAGCACGTACTGGCCACCGCCCAGACCCGTCCCGTCCAGCCACCCCTCCAACGCGCGGCTCGCGACGGCGCAGTCGTCCACCGTCACCCGCCGGTCCCCCCCCGCGTCCAGCCGCTCGATGCGGACCTGGAGAAGGGGGCGGCGCGCGGACCCGCCCTGCCGCAGCTCGACCAGCTCGAGACCGAGCTCGGCCAGCCGGGCCGCCGTCTGCTGCTCGAGGTCGGGGAGGAATGCCACGAGAAACCCCGAAAAAAAAAGAAGTGGGGCCGTCAACCCCACGTCCACACCAGCAGGAACAACCGCCCGACAGAGCTAAAACCTACCCGCGCCTCAGCTTGGCGTCAAGCACCGGAGGGGAGCACCACCCGGTAGGCCTCCATCGCGAAATACTCCGGGAGTCCGAGCCGGTCGGCCCGCGCCGCCGTGTCCTCGTTCCGAGCCTCGACCCGCTGCCAGAACTCCCGCTCATCGTAGGCGCCCGGGAAGGGGGCGGTGTCCTTTTGCGACTGGTGCTTGAAGATGGCGAAGATCTTGGCCCGCAGCTCGTCCTGCGACAGCGGGACGAGCACGTCCGCCTCCGTGAGCGACCACTCCTGCCACGCCCCGCGATACAACCACACCTGCGGCCGGGGCGCCGCGAGTCCCTCGAGCGCGCGGTCCACCGCCTGCTTGCACATCCGGTGTGTCCCGTGCGGGTCGGAGAGGTCCCCGGCGACGAAGACGAGGTCGGGCTGCAGCTCCTCGAGAAGCGCACGCACGATGGCCACGTCCTCTGTCCCCACCGGCCGCTTGCGCACCTCCCCGGTCCGGTAGAAGGGGAGGTTGAGGAACCGCGCCGCTGATGCGGGGAGCCCCACCGCCGCCAGCGCCGCCACCGCCTCCGACTCGCGGACCATCCGCTTGAGGTCCTGCACCACCGCGGAGTCCACGTCGCCGGGGCGCTTCGCGTCGAGCTCCGCGGAGACCTCGTCCCGCAGATGGCGCACGACCCCCGCCTCCACACCCAAGACCGCGGCCGCCCGGTCCACGAAGTCGAGGTGCCGCCGCACGTCGTGGTCGAAGACGGCGATGTTGCCGCTGGTCATGTAGGCCACGGTGATGCGGTTGCCGTTCTCGAGGAGCTTCCGCAGGGCGCCGCCCATCGCGATCACGTCGTCGTCGGGATGCGGCGAGAAGACCAGCACCGTCCGCCCGCGCGGCAGGCGGGCCCGGCCGCGGATCTTGTCCCGCAGGCGGTTGAAGACCTCGCCGTTGACGGGTCCCGGCGCGCCGTGGAGCGCCAGTAGACTGCTCAGGTGGTGCTCCGCGTAGTCGCGGCCGGTCAGCTTGAGGATGGCCTTGCCGGTCTGCTCCGCCAGCCAGACCACCGCGCGCTCCGTCAGCTCCCCCGTCCATTCCACGCTCTCCA
>JBEKGT010000145.1:0-5681 GCA_050012655.1 Gemmatimonadales bacterium
GCGCCAGCACCCTACGGCTGACGCCGGCCCGCTGACCTGCTGGAGCGCCGGCCCTAGTGGTTCGGGGTCAGGCTCTGGAAGAACGACGTCACGTTGAAGCCCACCGGATCGATCTCGTAGTACCGGTTCCGGTAGAAGCGCCCCGTCGTCGGGAAGTACGGCGGCGGTGTCTGGAAGGCGCAGTTGTCGTACGAGTACCGCTTGACGTAGCCGGTCCCTCCGGTGGTGCCCACTGCGCCGCGCGTGGACTGGATGATGCCGCCGGTGAGGGCCAGACACCCCCGGCCGGTCGCCGTCGTCCCGCACGGCTCCTGCGAATCGGGTCCCCCGTCGTAGTTCTCGACCTGGAACGAGTTCAGCGTCATCAGCACACCCTGGATGTACTCATCCGTCGTGGACGCGTAGCTCCTCCAGGAGCTGCTCGCCCCCCACTGCTGCGGCGTGTTCAGCTCGTTGTCGGACAGGTAGATGTACCCCGGCGTGAGCAGGCCGAGCATGTTCGCGGCGAGGCACGTGGTGGATCCGGGCGCGATGGCGTACTTGATGTCGTCGGCGATGATGATGTTGTCCGACGCGGCGAGGGTCACCTTGCCGTTCACGACCCCGCTGACCACCACTTTCCCGGTCACGTAGATCACGCCCTTGCTGTTCGGGTTGTACTGGCGGGAGAGGGGCCAGAGGTACTGCGCCTCGAGGGTCCGGGCGGCGAGGGTGGTGTCCACCGCGCCCGATGCCGGGTTCTTCAGCGCCGCGATGATGGCGGCGTCGGGGGTCGTGGTGTACTTCACCCAGCCCCCGTAGGCGTCGGTCGGCCGGAAGGTGTTGCGCGGCCTGTACCCGCCGACGGAGTCGAGCACGAACAGGTGGTCATCGCCCCCCAGCCAGCAGCGGGAGGGGTTGGTGGTCTGCTGCACCGACGCGGTGCCGTTGGTCTGGCGGTTCGACAGCGTCGTGAGGTTGGACGTCGTGTGTCCCGTGACGCCTGAGGTGAACCAGGTCCCGGGCGACGCGGTCAGGCCGAGGTGCCACGGGGTGGTGTAGAAGACCAGCCCCGGATTCGCCGGCGACCCGCCGGTCACGGTGTGCCAGTCGCCGCAGTTGAGATTGCTGTAGGTGGGGTTCGACGACGGCGCGGTGGCCGTGACGTAAGGCGCGCCGGCGGCGGCGGTGGCCTTGTAGATGCGGAAGAAGCCCTCGGTCGGCCCGGTGACCCGCCCGTCGCCGTCGAGGTCGAGCGGCCAGAACTCGATCCGCATGGTGGATTGGGTGGTGGTGCCGCCGCTGACGGCGGTGAACGCCATCCCGCCGGCCGTCGCGTAGGTGTTCAGTTTGGCGAGGTCGGCCATCGTCGGCAACGGGACGACGGCGCCGTGCTGCACGTAGCCCATGTCGAACGTGCCGTAACTCAGGCCGGTGATCGTCCCGGAAACCTCCAGGAAGTTCCGGAACCGTGCGCCGCTGGAGTAGATGCACAGGTCGTCGTTGGTGTGGACCGGCCCCCAGATCTGGTCGCCGTTCCCGAAGCAGATGCCCGATCCCTCGCTGTCTGTGTAATAGGCGAACCGGGCGAAGGACTCCTGCGACAGCTCGCCGCGCCGCACCACCACGGCGCCGGTGCGGTCGGTGATCACGGAGACCACGCTCCCGAAGATCCCGTACTGCCCGGTGGACGAGCCGGTCGGGCCGTAGTAGACGCTCCGGGTGACGCCGGAGATCAGATTACCGCTGGCGTCGTACACCGGCGAGTTCACCTGCAGCGCCGTGTAGCCGGTGTCCGGGAAGAGCGAGGGGGTGCCGTTGAGCGCCGAGCGGCCCAGCTCGATGCCGGCATCGGCGGCGTTGCGCATGTCCTCCTCGCGCTCCTGCCCGCGGGCGATGAGGGCGTTGCTGCTGCTCAGGAAGATGGCCCCGGCGGCAAGCGCCGCGATCGCCACGGTGAGCAGCATGACCACGACGAGCGCCATGCCGCGCGGGTGGCGGGTGGGCGTGGGATGGGTGCTCATGACGTGGGTCCTCACGGATGGTGCGGGATGGTGATGGAGGCGGTGAGCGACTGTGTGGACTCCAGCGGCGTGCAATCGATCGCGGTGACGCCGTAGACGTAGGTGCTGTCGCCCAACACTGTGGGGTCGTCGTAGGTGTAGCTCGCCAGGCCCGCCGGCACGCTCTGCAGGGCGTCGTCGAACGAACCGGCGAGAAACCGGCGGTAGATCATGTACCGTTCGATGTCCTTCTCGCCGGAGGACTCGTCGGTGCCCGGCGTCCAGGCGAGGTGGACGACGGGGGCCGAAGCCGTCCCGGTGAAGGTCGCCGTCACCGTCTTGCCGAAGATCGGCGCGTCACCGCAGGAGCGCTGCTTGGTCAGGCCGGCGTTCGGGATGCGGACTGTGGTGGTCATCTGGCGCAGGATCTCCGCGGTCCCCGACTTCCCGTTGGTCGCCTTGATGTACACCCGGACGGCACGGATCGAGTCGATGTAGGCGCCCATGGCGTTGGTGTCGGCGAGGCTGCCGTGGATCGGCGCCTGGTGCCGCCAGGGGAGGGCCGGATAGGGGGCCAACGCCGTCGTACTGACCTGCACCAGATTGCCGAGGGTGTCGGTCCGCAGCCACTCGAAGAAGGAGTGCCCCGGATAGGGAAGGAGGTTCCGCGCGACCACGTCGGGCGGGCTGTTGTTCACCTGGCGCATCAGGACGTAGTCATCGGTGCGCGAGGTGGTCGCGTCGGCGACGAAGTAGTAGGTCACGGTCTCCGCCGGGGACAGCTCGGAGCCGGTGGTGCGGTACGTCGTGTCCGGATAGGTGATCGCGGTCGTCGGGATCGTGAACCGGTTCGCGTAGTCGATCTCGTCGGACGCGTTCGGGTCGGCGTCCGGGTTGTAGTAGACCGCGGTGGGCGAGTTGGGGATGCGGCTCACCAGGTCGCCGTTGAACACCACCTCGGTGGAGCTGATGTAGACGAGCGTCGGCTGCACCTCGGTCGTCCCCGCCCCGGCGACGCGCAGCTCGCGGTCGAGCGTCTGCACCGCGTAGCGGAGGTTCTGCATCGTGTCGAGCCGGTCCGAGGTCTTGCCGACGGATACGTTCATCGCCCGGAAGAAGCGGACCGCGGCCGACATGACCACGCCCATCACGACCAGCGCGATCAGCAGCTCGATCATGGTGAAACCGCGGGAGCGTCTCATGGGGCCGCCACGATGATGGTCTTCTTGATCGGCGCCGCGATGCCCGGAGCGGTCACGACCACCGTCACCGTCTTGTAGTCGTTGGTGTAGGTCGGGCGGGGCCCGCCGAGGTGCGTGATCGTCGTGCTCCGGGTGAAGCCGGGGAAGCCGGTGATCGACGTTTCCGTCGTCGCGTAGTTCGTCTCGAGGCCCGAGTAGTTCGGCGAGGCGCGGATCTCCGAGATGCGCGAGGAGGCCAGGGCGACCGCCATCGTGCGGGCTTCCGAAGTTCGCACCGTCTGGGAGAAGCTCACCAGGTAGCGGCCCATGCCGAGGAGCACGACCGACAGGATGACCACCGAGATCATGATCTCGATGAGCGTCACGCCGCGGCGCCGCGGGGCCGGCAGGCGGAAGGGCATCAGAACCTCCTGTTCCACTGGGTGCCCGTGTACTGGTACCACTCCACGCGCCCCGTCGAGCGGATCAGCTCGATCGAGCGGCAGTCGGCCGCCTTGGCGTTGCGGGAGGCGCGGATCGTCGTGATGTAGATCGCCCCGTTTTCGGAGGCACTGCCGTCGCGGCGGAAGATGACCTCCGGATAGCCGCTCAGCCGGCGCGTGAAGGTGATGGGGGCCGGCGTGTAGGTGCGCGTCGGCGCGCCCCCCAGCCCGAAGGTGACCCCCTCGCCAAGCGGGTACGACCGCACCCGCTCGCCGTTGTCGATGATGTTGTCGTTGTCCAGGTCCTCGTGCAGCGTGACCGTGTTCTTGTCGGTGTTGAAGTAGACGTTCACGTTGTTCTGGTCCGTGACCGCCTGGCGCTGGGCCCGGTTCATCAGCCCGACGAGGCTGGACACCGCCCCGTTCACGCGGTACCGGTTGTAGTCGATCTTCGGAAGGGCGAAGGCCGCGATTAGCCCGATGATCGTGACGACCATCAGGGCCTCGATCAGCGTGAATCCGCCGGGCGTCCGACGGCTAGCGGCCATCATCCCTCCAGGTGGCGAGCGGGTGTCCGCTGTACCATAGGCAAGTCCGGTGCCGCGGCACTCCTGTCGGTTCGTGTCGCTAAGTCATTGATATACGATCAGTTGCAAACTGCAACCTGACTTGAAGAAGTGCCGGGCACTGCAGAACCCCATCGTGTAGTGCAATTCGTTGCACGGTGGGGTTTGGCTCCGGCCCTGCGCCAGCGGCGCTAGAGGAGGTTGGCGATGCGGCTCCGCAGCGCGGCCAGGGCGCCGGCATTCCCGCGCCGGCCGTCGTTTCGGTACCGGTAGTAGTAGTAGTACTTGTCGCCGTTCATCGGGACGCCGTTGAGCACGACGCCGGCAACGCGGGCGTGCACGCGCCGAAGCTGCTCGACCGCCTGCTGCGCGGCGTGCTCCTCCGTCTCGGCGGCGCGCAGCACCAGGATGACGGCGTCGGACGACGCGCCGAGCACGGTCGCGTCCGTTACCGCGAGGGCCGGCGGGGAGTCGAAGATCACCACGTCGTACCCGGCGCGGAGTTCATCGAGGAGGCGGTGCATCGCCGCCGAGCCCAGCAGCTCCGACGGGTTCGGGGGGAGCGCGCCGGCCGGAAGCACGTCGAGGTTCGGCACCACGTTGGGCCGCACCGCCTCCCGGAGCATCGCCGTGCCGACGAGGATGTCTGTCAGCCCCGGTTCCTGCACCAGGTTGAACGCGCGGTGCACCAGCGGCCGCCGCAGGTCGGCGTCCACCAGGAGGGTATGCGAGCCCTGCTGGGCGAGCGTGATGGCGAGGTTCGCTGCCGTCGTGCTCTTCCCCTCCCCGGGGCCCGGGCTCGTCACGCAGATGAGCCGGAGCGCGCGCTCCTCCGCGTTCACGAAGGTCACGTTGGTCCGCAGCGTCCGGTACGCCTCCGACGTCGGGTCCTCGGGGCTCGCGAGGGAAATCAGCGGGAGCCCCCCGCGGCGCCCGCCGCGCCGGTGGCCGCTGCCGTGCGGCGTCCCCATCGGGATGAGGCCGAGGACGGGCAGCTCCAGCGCCCGCTCGACGTCCGCCGCCGTCTTGATCGTCTGGTCGAGGTACTCCAGCAGGAACGCCGCCAGCACCCCGAGGAACAGGCCGACCAAGAGGCCAATGGTGAGCTTCTGGCGCACCGCGATGCCGATCCGCGACGCCGTCGTCGCCGCGTCCATGATCTCGATGTACGGGCGGATCGTCGCGGTGCTGATCTGCGCCGCCTGATACTGGGTCAGCAGGTACTTGTAGGTGTCGTTCAGCAGCTCCGTTTCGAGCGAGAGTTGCGCGAACTGGTTCTCCTTGCCCGGATAGGTCTGCAGCCGCGCGCGCAGCTCGGCGATGTTGCGGTCGAACGAGGCGATCTCCTCCTGCATCGACCGCAGGGTCGAGATCGCCGCCGCGCGCAGCGTCGCCGCCCCCTGGGCGATCCGCTGGTCGAGGGCGCCCACCTGCGGGTTGCTCTCCCGCAGGCCGAGGGACCCCGCCGTCAGCGTGCTCCGCTCGTCGTACAGCTTGAGCAGGTTCTGG
>JBEKGT010000146.1:0-5680 GCA_050012655.1 Gemmatimonadales bacterium
GCCCGGGAGCCGCTCGCGCATCCCCGACAGGATCTGGGCCACGCCGAGGAGGATGGCGGTGTGCTCGTCGTGCCCGCAGGCGTGCATCACGCCGACGTCCTGGCCGTCGTACGTCGTCCGGACGGTGGACCTGAAGGGCAGGTCGGTGGCTTCCGTGACGGGAAGCGCGTCCATGTCGGCCCGCACGGCGACCACCGGCCCTGGCCGGCCGCCGCGCAGAATGCCGAGCACCCCGGTGTGCGCGACGCCCGTGCGCACCTCGAGGCCCAGGGCCCGCAGCCGGTCGGCGACGATGCCGGACGTGCGCACCTCGCGGTTGCCCAGCTCCGGATGCTGGTGGATGTCGTGCCGGATCTCGATCATCGCGGGCGCGACGCGGGCCACCGCCGCGCTGATGGCCGCCGAGTCAGCGATGGCGGGGGCGGCGGCACGCGCCGGCGCGGCCGGGCGCGCCTGCGCGCGGAGCGGCGTCGCCGGGAGGGCGAGGAGCGCGGCCGCGGCGAGGGCGACCGCGAAGGCGGCGAATGGCGCGCGCGGGGCGCGTACGGGCGTCGGCTTCATAGGATCAGCGGCTCCGGCAAGGGGGCGCATCATCACCCCACGGGCTTCGGCGGACGGATCTCCGCGTCGGCGGCGGCCACCGGCGGCTGGCCGGCGGCCGTGAGCGCGGCGTTCACGCCGGCGAGGCCCTCGCGCAGCGCCTGCTGCGCCGCGAGGAGGCCGCGCTGCACGTCGGGCGCGAACATCCGGAAGACGTCGTACGACGGCGCGGTCGGGCGCGCATCGGCACTCGCCACGACGCCGGCGAGGGCGCTGACCCGCTCGATCGGGCGCGAGGGGTACACCAGCGCGTCCCCGTCGGCCTGCAGGCGCACCTGGTAGAGGGAATCCTCGAGCGCGGCGAGCCGCGCGGCGAGCACCTCCGCCTGCGAGCGCGCCGGCGCCCCCGCGGGGAGCGCCTGGGCGCGGTCCTCGAGCTGCGACCGCACGTTCCGGAGGTGGATCACGGCGGTCGTCACCGCGTTCACGGTGTCGGTGATCTGGCGCAGGAAGGTGAACTGCGCGCGCAGATCGGCGGGGGCGACGTGCGAGCGGGGATCCACCTTGAGGCGGAAGGACTGCTCGTAGGTCCTCCCCGCCACCTCCAGCCGGACGCGGTAGCGACCGGGGAGGGCCACCGGCCCGTCGGTCCCGATGTCCATCATCCCCCAGAACGCTTTCGGGCCGGGGTAGCGGAGGTTCCAGGCGAAGACGTTGAGTCCCGCCTTGTCCGGGAGCCGGGGCGGCGCCGGCGGCCGCTGCGGCCACGGCTTGTCGGCGTCCTTCGTCGTGTCGCCGAGGAGGCTGTCCACCCGCACGCTGTCGAGGCCGGCATGCATCAGGCTGTCGCGCCGGGCCCGCAGCGCGGCGCTCCCCCGCGCCGAGTCGGCAGCGGTGATCGAATCCTGGCGGCTGGTGAATCGCCGGATCTCGCGCCCCGCGGAGTCGAGCACGGTGAGCGTCACCGGCTGCCCCGCGGTCTTGAGCGAGTAATAGACGACCGCGCCGCTCTTCGGGTTCGCGCCGACGGGGTGCCACGCCGGGGCGTCCGCGCCGCCCCAGTCCACGCGGTACGCGCCGCGCACCGGGAAGAGGTGGGCGTCCTCCTGCACCACGTCCGGCGTGAGGGACTCGAGGGGGGTGATGTCGTCGAGGATCCAGAACGAGCGGCCGTGAGTGGCGGCGATCAGGTCGCCGTCCTTGAGGGCCAGATCGTGCACCGGGACGATGGGGAGGTTGCGGCGCAGCGACTGCCAGTGTGCACCGTCGTCGAACGACACCCAAACGCCGCGCTCCGTCCCGGCGAAGAGGAGCCCCCGCTTCGCCGGGTCCTCGCGCACGACTCGCACGAATTCGGCGGCGGGGATCCCCTCGGCGATGCGCGTCCAGCTGCGCCCGTAATCCGTGGTCTTGAGGATGATGGGCGTCCAGTCCTCGAGCTGATACCGGTTCGCCGCCACGTAGGCGGTGCCGGCGGCGAAGTGCGACGCCTCGATGATCGAGATACGCGTGAATGCCGGCAGGTCCGGCGGGGTGACGTCGCTCCAGGTGCGGCCGCCGTCCCGCGTCACGTGGATGAGCCCGTCGTCGGAGCCCGCCCAGAGCACTCCCCTCGCCAGCGGCGACTCGGCGAGCGCGAAGATCGTCCCGTAGTACTCCGCCGTGGTCTGGTCGAGGGTGATCGGGCCGCCGGACACACCCAGCGTCCGCGGGTCGTGCCGCGTCAGGTCGGGGGAGACCACCGTCCAGCTCTGGCCGCCGTTCACCGTCTTGAAGAGGACGTTGCCGCCGGCATAGAGCGTGTTCGGGTCGTGCGAGGACACCAGGAGCGGCGCGGTCCACTGGAACCGGTACCGCCCCTCGGAGGCCGGGTGCCCGTCGGGGCTGTCGGGCCACGGGTTGATGATGCGCCCGAAGTCGGTCTTGTGGTCGATGCGGATGAGGAACCCGCTGTTGTCGCCGCCGTAGGTGATGTCGGCGGAGTCGGGGCGGGCCTGGATGTAGCCCGATTCCCCGGACACATCGTACCACTGGCTGCGCGGGATGCCCCCCGGCCAGCGGCTGGGGCCGCACACGCCGGAGTTGTCCTGCTGTGCGCCGCACACCCGGTAGGGGAAGTGGTTGGTCGTGGCGACGTGGTAGAACTGGGCCGTCGCGTAGTCCTGGTCGGTCCACGTCTTCGCGCCGTTGGTGGAGACGTTGGCGCCGCCGTCGTTCGCCTCGATCATCCGCTGCGGGTCGTTCGGGGCGATCCAGATCTCGTGGTTGTCGCCGTGCGGATCGACGACGTGATCGAAGGTCCGGCCCCCGTCCTTCGAGCGGAACAGCCCGGTGTTCACCGCCCAGACGACGTCGCTGTCGCGCGGGTCGGCGGTGATCCGCATGTAGTACCAGGCCCTCTCGCGCAGCTTGTGGTCGCGGTTGAGCCACGTCCAGGTGGCACCGCCGTCGTCGGAGCGGTACACGCCGCCGGAGTCCGCCTCGATGATGGCCCACACCCGGCCGGGTCGGGCCGGCGAGACGGCGAGCCCGACGTTCCCCCACAGGCCGCGCGGCAGTCCGCGGTTGGCGGTGATCTCGGTCCAGTGCGCGCCGCCGTCGGTGGTCTTGAAGAGGCCGCTGCCGCGCCCGCCGCTCGTGAGCGACCACGGCGTGCGCTGCACCTGCCAGAAGGAGGCGTACAGCACCTCGGGGTTGGCCGGGTCCATCGCGAGGTCGGAAGCACCGGTGGAGTCGTTCCGGAACAGCACCTGCGTCCAGGTGCGTCCCCCGTCGGTGGTCTTGTAGATCCCCCTCTCGCGGTTCGGCCCGAAGGCGTGGCCGAGGACGGCGACGTAGGCGATGTCGGGATTGGTGGGGTGGACGCGCACCCGGGCGATCTGCTGGGTCGCCGTGAGGCCAAGGGAGGTCCAGGTGCGCCCGGCGTCGGTCGAGCGGAAGACCCCGTCGCCGTGCGCGACGTTGCCGCGGAGCGGGTACTCGCCGGTGCCGACGTAGACGATGTCGGGGTTCGACTCGCTCACCGCGATGGAGCCGATGGTGCCGCCGAAGTACGCGTCGCTGGCCGGAAGCCAGGTATTCCCGCCGTCTGTCGTCTTGAAGACCCCGCCGCCGGTGGTCCCCATCCAGTACTCGTCGTGCCGCGCGCCCGAGCCGGCCACCGCGACCGACCGGCCGCCACGGAAGATGCCGATCTCGCGCCAGCGCAGGGCCGCGAGCGCCGTGGAGTCGTAGGCGCTCTGCGCCCGCGCCGCAGCTGGCACGGCCAGGGTGAGGACGACGAGCGGGAGGGACAGGCGGCACAGGCGCACGAAGGCCTCCGGGAGCTGGAATGCATGGATTGGGAATCGTGAATCATAGGGCCTGCCGCGGCCCGGCGCGACGGGGGCCGGGGTGCGGATGCGACGGCGGGCGGCGTCCCTCCCCAGCGAGCCCTCCCCCCTCCAGCGTGACCCGGCTCACGGGCACAGGGGCGAAGCGCCCCAGTGACGGGTGTCACGGGCGAAAACCGGGGGGCGCCGTTACTGTTACGCATTCTGCGCCCCGCGCCCCCGCCGCGGCGCGGCGCCTTCCCCGAGGAACCCCATGATCGCTCGGCGCACTCCCGTCTTCGCCGGCCTGCTGGCCCTGACGCTCGCGGCCGCCGCCTGTGAACCGTCCTCCATCACCGCGGCGAAGGACCAGCTCGGCCGCGGCGGGTCCCGGACCTTCTCGCTCACCGTGCCCATCAGCCAGGACACGATCAAGGCGCCAAGCGTCCTCGGCTCGGACACGGCCACCACCGCAGGCGGTGTGCTGGCCAAGAAGCTCACCCCGCAGACCCTCTCGAGCGCGATCGGCCAGAAGCTCCAGTTCAACGGCCTGACCTTCCAGCAGTTCACGTTCTCGTACGACCAGATGCTGACCGCCGCGCCCGACAGCTCGGCGCTCTCGTATCAGTTCGCGCCGCGGATGGTGTCGCCGAGCGGCCCCGTGTTCTCCGGGCCGCCGATCGTGAACTACACCACGCTCCGCTTCGCGACGCCGGCGGGCTCCGGCGTGAGCGCGGCGACGATGCAGTCCGGGACGATCATCGCGCGCATCACCAACAGCACGTCGTGCAGCGCGTTCATCACGGACTCGGTCAAGGACTCGACCGGGGCCGCGGTCCTCGCCTTCCCCACGACCCTCGTCGCGCCGGGCGATTCGGCCACGGTCACCGTGAGCGCCGCCGGCGCCAGCTTCCAGGGCTACCTCTTCCTCGGGGCGCCCAGTGTGCTGCCGGTCGGCTCTTGCCTCATTGCCACGGGAGAGAGCGTCGCGATCCACCTCTCCACCACGCCGCTGACGCTCGCGTCGGTCACGCTCCAGAACATCAACGAACCCTTCAGCCAGTCCGACACGATCCTGGCGAACGAGCCGCGCATCGAAGCGGTGGACTCAATCTCCGTGTACTCCGGCAGCTTCTCGCTCACGGTGCAGAACCGCCTGCCGATCTCCGCGACGGTCAACCTGCAGCTCAACGGAATCACCCGGGCCGGCGCCCCCCTGACCAAGACGCTGGTCCTTCCGGCCGCACCGGGGAACGGGACCACCGTCACCTCGACCACGATCATCGACCTGGCCGGCACGCTGATCCGGCCGAAGGCGGTCGTGGTGGCCGTCTCCGGCGCCGTCACCGCCGCGACCGCCGTCATCTCCAGCGCGACCGCCACGAACGCCGTCATCGTGGACGGCGGCGGCGCGCTGACGGTGCAGACGCTGGAGGGGAGCCTCGATCCGACCAAGACGCCGGAACTGACCGTCGCCGTGGAGGAGTCGGACGAGATCACGAAGGCGCAGGTGGACTTCGGCGACTTCGCGGACGTGATCAAGGGCGTCCATCTCAACGACGCCACGGCGGTGCTCAGCATCACGAACCAGGCGCACACGCCGCTGGTGCTCTCGAACGTGAAGCTCGGCGTGGTGCGGCTCGACGCCTCGGGCCAGCTGATCCGCGACGTCTCCGGGAACCCCGTCTACGAGCGGGACAGCACGACCCACCTGCCGACCCTCGTGCCTCTCGCACCGGCCGGCCAGACGACGCTGAGCCTGGCACGGGGCGCCACCACTCCGCTGACGCTGCAGATGGCGCCGCTGGTGGACCGGCTGGTCCATCTCC
>JBEKGT010000147.1:0-5671 GCA_050012655.1 Gemmatimonadales bacterium
TCCACGTGCATGGGGTGCCACCTCGTCACCTCGGCACCCGATACCGCGGGGAACCCGAATCCCGAGATCCAGAAGCTCCGCGACTTCTACTCCAAGGGGGAGAACATCCCCTGGGTGCGGATCAACAAGATCTCCGAGCACGCGCACTTCCCGCACATGCGCCACGTCAACGCGGGGCTCGAGTGCCAGACCTGCCACGGCAACATCCAGCAGATGCCGCGGGTCTTCCCCGCGAACGACGTGAACCGGATGGGCTGGTGCACCGACTGCCACATGCGGCGTGGCGTCACGCGGGACTGCACCGCGTGCCACTTCTAGACCCGAGGGTCGGCGCGTGATGAAGCGGAGGCGGTTCCTGCAGGTGGCCGGCGTGGCGGGGGCGGGTCTCGCCGCGGGGTGCAGCAACGACACCGGCGACCATCTGCTGCCGTACCTGGTCCCCTCGGACGACCTGATCCCCGGCATCCCGACCTTCTACGCGAGCACCTGCCGCGAGTGCCCGGCAGGGTGCGGCATCCTGGTGAAGGCGCGCGAGGGGCGGGCGATCAAGGTCGAGGGGAACCCGGAGCATCCGGTGAACCGCGGCCGCCTCTGCGCCCGCGGGCAGGCGGCCCTCCAGGGGCTCTACGACCCCGACCGCATCCAGCGTCCCTACAGCCGCACCGCGCGCGGGATGGAGCCGATCAGCTGGGAGCAGGCGATCACGGAGATCGCCGACGCCCTCGGCGCCTCCGCCGCGGCGGGCCCGGACCGGGTCGCGCTGGTGACGGGCGCGGAGTCGGGCCCGCTCGACGGGCTGTACGACCGCTTCGTCGCGGCGTTCCGCTCCACGCGGCGCCTGCGGTACGAGGCGTTCGCCTACGAGCCGCTGCGCGAGGCCAACCGCCTCGCCTTCGGCGTGGCTTCCGTGCCCCGGCTCGACTTCGCGGCGGCGCGGTACATCCTCTCCTTCGGCGCGGACTTCCTCGAGACCTGGGTCTCGCCGGTGGAGTACGCGCGCGGCTTCGCCGAGTCGCACGGCTACCGCGACGGACGGATGGCGCGCTTCGTCGCGGTGGAGCCGCGGCGCGGCCTCACCGGGTTCAGCGCCGACGAGTGGGTGGCGCCGAAGCCGGGGACCGAGGGGCTGCTGGCGCTGGCCATCGCGGCGTCGGTCGTGCGGCAGGGGCGCGCGCAGGTCTCCGGCGGCGAGGCCGACCGGCTCCGTGGTTTCTTGTCGCGCTTCGACGCGCGGAGCGCCGCGGAGGCGGCGGGCGTGGCCGAGGCCGTGATCGACCGCCTGGCGCGCGAGTTCACGGACGCGCAGCCCAGCCTCGCAGTGGCCGGGGGCGTGGCGCACCAGCACCGCGCGGCGACCCAGACCGCGGTGGCGGTGAACCTGCTCAACGTCGTGGCGGGGAACGTCGGACGCACTGTCGTGTTCCCGGCGGCGGCGTCGTGGGACAAGGTGGCGCACTACCGCGACATGACCGCGCTGATCGCGGCGATGGGCGCCGGGACCGTGGACGTGGCGTTCATCCACGGCGCGAACCCCGCCTTCACCCTCCCCAAGGCCGCGGGCTTCGCCGCCGCGTTCGCCAAAGTGAGCCTCAAGGTGGCCTTCGCGAGCCATCTCGACGAGACGGCGACGCTCGCGGACCTCATCCTTCCGGACCACACGCCGCTGGAGCAGTGGGGCGAGGTGGAGCCGGCGGCCGGGGTGCGGGGCACGGTGCAGCCGTCCCTCACGCCGGTCTTCGAGACGCGGCAGACGGCGGACGTCCTCCTCGCCATCGCCCAGAAGGCGGGGCGGACGATCGCGCCCGCCGGGGTGGACGCGGCCCGCGACCTGATCCGCGCCGGACGGGGTGAGCACGACTTCGATGGGGTCCTGCAGCACGGCGGGGAGTTCGCCGAGCCGGCGGCGCGGGCGGTGCGGCTGGGCGGCGACTTCGCGCGGCTCGCCTACCAGGCCCCCGCGTTCGACGGGCCGGCCGACGGCCTGGTGCTCGTGGCGTATCCCTCCGCGACGCTGTACGACGGCCGCGGCGCGAACAAGGGGTGGCTCCAGGAACTCCCCGACGTGGCGGCGAAGATCACCTGGCAGACGTGGATCGAGGTCCACCCCGAGACCGCGGCGCGGCTCGGCGTGGTGAACGGCGACGTGGTGCGCGTGACGTCGCCGCACGGCGCCGTCGAGGCCCCGGCGTACGTGTACCCGGGGGTGCGGCGCGACGTCGTCGCCATGCCCATCGGCCAGGGCCACACGGCCTTCGGCCGCTACGCGCGGGGCCGCGGCGCGAACGTCCTCGACCTCCTCGCCGGCGACGCGACCGATCCCGCGGGGGCGCTGGCGTTCTGCTCCACGCGGGTCACCCTCGCGAAGACCGGCCAGCGGATGCCGCTCGCGACGACCGAGGGGAGCGCGCGCCAGCACGACCGCGGCATCGCGCGCGCCGTGACCCTCGCCGAGGCGCGGAGCGGGCACTTCGAGGCGCCGGAGCAGGGCGGGCCGACCGAGGTCGAGCGCGCGGCGATCGCGGCGGCGGCCGCCTCGCAGGCAGAGCGCCGCGACGTCGGCGCTTACGCCAAGCCGCAGCCCAAGTGGGAGATGACGATTGACCTCGCCCGCTGCACCGGCTGCTCGGCGTGCGTCACCGCCTGTTACGCGGAGAACAACATCGCGGTGGTGGGCGAGGACCAGGTGGTCCGCAGCCGCGAGATGAGCTGGATCCGCCTCGAACGCTACTACGAGGGCGATACCGGCGGCACCGACTGGTCGGTGCGGCAGGTCCCCATGCTCTGCCAGCAGTGCGCCAACGCGCCCTGCGAACCGGTCTGCCCCGTCTACGCCGCGTACCACACCCCCGACGGCCTCAACGGGCAGGTGTACAACCGCTGCGTCGGGACGCGGTACTGCGCGAACAACTGCCCGTACAAGGTCCGCTACTTCAACTTCTGGGACTACAGCGACCCCGACGCGCCGCACCCCTCGTGGCCGGGGGTGCTCACGTGGCAGCTGAACCCCGACGTGACGGTGCGGACCAAGGGTGTGATGGAGAAGTGCACCTTCTGCGTGCAGCGCATCCGGTTCGCGCAGAACACCGCCCGCGCTTTCCGCCGCGAGCTGACCGACGGCGAGATCGTCCCGGCGTGCGCGCAGACCTGCCCGGCGGACGCGATCGTCTTCGGCGACGCCCACGACCCGGCGAGCCGCCTGGTGCGCGCGAAGCAGGACCCACGCGGCTACGCCGTGTTCGGCCAGCTCAACACCAAGCCCGGGATCACCTACCTGCAACGCGTCCTCCACGACGGGGAGGCCTAGGCGATGGCCACCCTCGCCTTGCCGGTGACCGATCTCCCCGAGCCGACCTACGCCGAGGTCAACCGCGACGTCATCGCGACCCTCGCGCCCCCGACGCGCAACTGGCTCCTCGGCATGGGACTGGTCGTGCTGGGCGTCGCCTTCGGCGGGTTCTGCTGGGGCTACCAGATCAAGGACGGCCTCGGCATCACCGGTTACACGCCGCCGATCTTCTGGGGCTCGTACATCACCACCTTCGTCTTCTGGGTCGGCATCGCGCACTCGGGGACGCTGATCAGCGCCATCCTCCTCCTCTTCCGGTCGGCGTGGCGCACCGCCATCTACCGGGCGGCGGAGGCGATGACGGTGTTCGCGGTGATGACCGCGGGCCTCTTCCCGATCCTCCACCTCGGCCGTGCCTGGTTCTTCTACTGGGTGATGCCCTACCCGAACTTCCGCGGCGTCTGGTCGAACTTCCGCTCCCCCCTGGTCTGGGACGTCTTCGCCATCTCGACCTACCTCACCGTCTCGGCGACGTTCCTCTTCATGGGGCTCATCCCCGACGTGGCCGCGGTGCGCGACCAGGCGGTGGGGTGGCGGAAGAAGGTCTACGGCCTCGTCTCCCTCGGCTGGAAGAACTCCGACCGCGAGTGGCTGCACTTCGGGCGGATGTACCTCTATCTCGCCGCCCTCGCCACGCCCCTGGTGCTCTCGGTGCACAGCGTGGTGTCGTGGGACTTCGCGATGAGCATCGTGCCCGGGTGGCACGCCACCATCTTCGCCCCGTACTTCGTGGCCGGCGCGATCTACTCGGGGTGCGGGATGGTCATCACCATCCTCATCCCGCTCCGCAAGGCGCTCCACATCGAGCGCTACATCCAGGTCAAGCACTTCGAGAACCTGGCCAAGCTCTGCCTCGTCACGGGCACGATCGTCGGCTACGCCTACGCCACCGAGTTCTTCATGGCGTGGTACGGCGGCACCGCGATCGAGCGGGAGACCTTCTACAACCGGGCGTTCGGGCCGTACTGGTGGGCGACGTGGATCATGCTCTCCTGCAACGGCTTCCTCCCGCAGCTGCTGTGGTTCAAGAGGATCCGGACGCACCTCCCCACGCTCTTCGTCCTCTCGATCTTCATCAACATCGGGATGTGGTTCGAGCGGTTCGTCATCATCGTGACGAGCCTCTCCCACGAGTATGAGCCGTGGCAGTGGGCGTACTACCTGCCGCGCTGGCCGGAGCTGGGGATCCTGATCGGCAGCTTCTGCTGGTTCTCGATGTGGTTCCTGCTGTTCATCCGCTTCTTCCCGGTGGTCGCCATCGCCGAGGTGAAGGAAGCGCTGCCGCCGCCGATGCGGGGAGGCCACCGATGAGCGCCCCGGGGGTCGTGGGCGTCTTCGGCTACCTGGACGACGCCGTCCGCGCGCTGACGGAGCTGAAGCGGCGCGGCTACGCCCAGCTCACCGTCTACTCCCCGGTGCCGCGCCACGAACTGGACGCGGTGCTGGACAAGAAGGAGAGCCCCGTCCGCCTCTTCACCCTCATCGGCGGACTCACCGGCGTCTCCTTCGGCTTCTTCTACGCCATCGCCACTTCGCTCGACTGGCCGCTGGTGGTGGGGGGCAAGCCCATCGTCTCGCTCCCGCCCTTCGTCGTCATCGGGTTCGAGACCACCATCCTCCTCGGGGCGCTGGCCACGGTGGCGGGGATGCTCCTCAGCGCGCGGCTGCCGCGCCTCGGGCGCTCCCCGGGGTCCGACCCGCGGTTCAGCAGCGACAAGATCGGCATCGTCGCCTTCGGCGGCCCGTCGCAGTTGGAAGGGGCGCGCGAGGTCCTGCGCGGCGCCGGCGCCGAGGAGGTCAAGGATGTCTGACCTCCGGACCGGCGCACCGACGTACCGACGTACCGTCGGACCGGCGGCGCCCTTCCGCGCCGCCGCGTTCACCCTCGCCCTCGCCGCGGCGGGCTGCACGACCCTCGACAAGGCGGTCGGCAAGGTGCCGTGGTTCACGACCATGCGCGACCAGCCCGCCATCCGGCCCTTCGAGCTCCCGCGCACGCCCCCGGCCGGCTCGGTACCGGTCACCGGGCGTGAGGACTCGCTCGATCTCCTTCTCGACCTCAAGAACGTCGTGAACCCGGTCGCGCCCACGGCCGCGTCGCTCACGCGCGGCAAGCTCGTCTACGAGCAGTACTGCATCGTCTGCCACGGTCCCGCGGGGCACAGCGACGGCACGGTGGTGCCGAAGTTCGTGCCGCCCCCGGACATCACACAGGCCCCGACGCAGCAGCGCAGCGACGGCTACCTCTACGCGATGATCCGGCAGGGCCGCGGCATCATGCCGCGCTACGGCGACAAGGTCCGCGGCGCGGACCGGTGGAACGTG
>JBEKGT010000148.1:0-5643 GCA_050012655.1 Gemmatimonadales bacterium
AGCCGCAGCGTCCCGTCCCCGATCTTGAGGAGCCTCGCCACCGTGCCCAGCGTCGCGACCTCATGCAGCATCTCGGGGGGGACATCCTCCAGTACCCCCGGGGGATGGTCGGAGCCCGCCGCCAGCTTCACGACGCCGAGGAGCACCCGCTTGTGCGACTCCACCACCCGGTCCACCGCCTCGATCACCGCCTCGCTGGCGATCAGCACCGGCACCACGACGTGCGGGAACACCACCACCTGCGCCAGCGGCAGCACGGGCAGGCGCGCCGGCACCTCCGCCGAGAGGCGCGGCCGGCGCGGCCCCGCCGCCTCCGCCGGAGCGCTCGGCGCCGTGGACCCGGGCGCGGAGCTCCCCGCCGGCGGCGCGTCGCCCACCCACGCGCCCCGCACCGGGATCCCGTCGCCGCCGCTCACTTCGCCTCCACGTCCACCCGGACCGCCTTGGGCGTCTCCGGGACCTTGGCCAGGCGGATCTCGAGAAATCCGACTTCGTATGTCGCCTTTAGGGACGCCGGGTCCACGCGCTTGGCGAAGCGGAAGTGGCGCTCGAAGGGGCCGACCTTGACCTCCATCGCATGGTACTCGCGGCGGCCGCTGGCCTGGTCGAGCCGTTCGCCGGAGACGGTGAGCACGCCGCCGTCGAAGGTGACGGTGAAGCCGCCGGGCTCGACCCCGGCGATGTCCATCACGACGACGAAGGCGTCCTCAGTCTCGTAGATGTCGGTCGGGGGCAGCCACTTGGGCGTGGAGACGAAGCCGACGGGCGAGCCGCGGACGTACTCGTTGAAGTAGACCTCGAGCTCGTCGGCGAGGTGCGGCGGCGGGGTGGGCCCGGAGGGCCGGTTGCCTGGGGGTCTGCGGGCCTGGTCGGCCATGGAGGCCAACCTACGGCGAGGCCGAGTCCAGCGAAAGGAGCCGCGGAGGGGCTAGTGGCCTCCCGAGGCCCAGCGCCCGGCGGCGCTCGCGGCGTCGGCGAGGGTGAGGCCGAGGGGCGCCTTGGGAGTGTCGGCCCACGGTCCGATGCCGCCGCTCCCGGTGGGACCGCGGAGCCGCGCGGGGACGCCGCGCGCGACGACGGTGGGGAGCCGGCCGGCGACCACGTCGGTCCCGAGCTTCGCGAAGTCGGCGCCGGTGAGGACGTAGACGGCGTCGGAGCCGTGCGTGAGGATGACGCGCTCGAAGCTGCGGCCCGCCGTCTGGAGGGCGCCGGCCACCTGGACCAGGGCGCGGAAGGCGTCCTCCGGCGCGACGCCGGAGTTATGGCGCAGGTCGAGGACGAGGGTCGTGGGATCGAGGTAGTAGTGCAGCCGGGCGCGCAGATCGATGTGGGCGTACGCGGTGTCGGCCGCGAGGGCGGCGGCGGTGGGCCGGGCGACCAGGAAGGCGTTCGCGCCGTAGACGAGGGCGAACAGGACGACGGCGCTGAGGACGGTGCGACGGACCGCCCGCCTCTTCCGCCGGCGATTGTGGTCGTCGATCGAGCTGCGCATCACCTGCGCCGAGGAGCGCGAGACTCTAGGGCCGTGCGAGTCGGTGACCTGGGCCTCCCTGTCGGGGACCTGGCCGGCGTGGCCGGAACTGACGTGCGCGAGAAGGGAAGATAGCAGGAGCGCGCCCCGCCGAGGGGCTACGGCCGGCCCGCCGCCACCTCCGGCACCGGAAGGCCGTACAGAGGGAACTGCTCGGCCAGCTCCAGCACGTCGCGCTTGACCTGCTCGAGCTTCGACGGGTCCTCGCGCCCCACCACCGCCTGGTCGATGAGGGCGGCGACGCGGCGCATCTCCGGCTCCTTCATCCCGCGAGTGGTGAGGGCCGGCGTGCCGAGGCGCACGCCGCTGGTGACGAACGGCGACGCGGTGTCGCCGGGCACAGTGTTCTTGTTCACCGTGATGCCGGCGCGGTCGAGCGTCTCCTCGACCAGCTTGCCGGTGAGGCTCTTGCTGCGCAGGTCCACCAGGAGGAGGTGCGTGTCGGTGCCGCCGGTGACGAGCGTGTAGCCGCGCTCCATCAGCGCATCGCCGAGCGTCGTCGCGTTGGCCACGATCTGCCGGGCGTACGCGGCGAAGCTCGGCTCGAGCGCCTCGCCGAAGGCGACGGCCTTGGCGGCGATGACGTGCATCAGCGGTCCACCCTGGTTCGCCGGGAAGACCTGCTTGTCCACCGCCTTGGCGAATGCCTCGGTCGAGAGCGTCATGCCGCCGCGCGGGCCGCGCAGCGTCTTGTGCGTGGTGGTGGTGACGATGTCCGCATGGGGCACCGGCGAGGGGTGCACCCCGCCCGCGACGAGGCCGGCGATGTGCGCCATGTCCACCAGCAGGACGGCGCCGGCCTCCTTCGCGATCGCGGCGAAGGCGGCGAAGTCGATGAGGCGCGGGTACGCGCTCGCGCCGGCGATGATCAGCTTGGGCCGGTGCTCGAGGGCGAGCCGCCGCACCTCGTCGTAGTCGATGATCCCCGTCTCCTCGCGCACGCCGTACTGGACCGCCTTGAAGAGCCGTCCCGACGCGCTGACCGGCGCCCCGTGGGTCAGGTGGCCGCCGTGCCGGAGCGCCTGCCCCATGATGACGTCGCCGGGGTCCGCCACGGCGAGGTACGCGGCGATGTTGGCCTGCGTGCCGCTGTGGGGTTGGACGTTGACGTGGGCCGCACCGAAGAGGCGCTTGGCCCGGACGATGGCCAGCTCCTCCGCCTCGTCCACGATCTCGCAGCCCCCGTAATACCGTTTCCCCGGGTAGCCCTCGGCGTACTTGTTGTTGAGCGCCGTGGCCATCGCAGCCAGGACGGCCGGAGAGGCGAAGTTCTCGGAGGCGATCAGCTCGAGGCCGCGCGCCTGGCGGGCGGTCTCACGGGCGATGATCCCGGCGATGATGGGGTCGGCCGAGGCGAGGTCGGGATGCACGGGCAAGGTGTTCACCCCCGCAAGATGGACGGGAGTGCCGGGGGGGGCAATTCCGTAGAGGGGCGGAGGGGACCGGGGCGGCGGCCCCCTAGGCGCCGGCGCGCCGACGGGCCTCGCGCTCCACCCGGGCCACGATCATCTCGACGCCGATGAGGTTGAGGCCCCCCTCGGGCAAGATGATGTCCGCGTAGCGTTTGGACGGCTCCACGAACTCGAGGTGCATGGGGCGGACGGTGGTCAGGTACTGCCCGATGACCGAGTCCATCGTCCGGCCGCGCTCCACGACGTCCCGCTGGAGCCGCCGGATGAACCGCACGTCGTCGGCGACGTCCACGAAGACCTTGATGTCGAAGAGCTGGCGGAGCCGTGCGTCGGCGAAGAGGAGGATCCCCTCGACGAGGATCACGTCTTTGGGCGCGACGTGCACCGTGGCTTCGGCCCGGGTATGGGCCGGGTAGTCGTAGGTCGGCTTGTCGACCGCCTGCCCCGACACCAGGAGCTGGAGCTGGGCGATCATCAGCTCGGTGTCGAAGGCGTCGGGGTGGTCGAAGTTGACCTTCTTGCGCTCCTCGAGGGGCAGGTGCGCCAGGTCCTTGTAGTAGGCGTCCTGCTCGATCAGCACCGAGTCCCGGTGCACCGCCTCGTCGATGGCCCGGGCGACGGTGGTCTTGCCCGAGCCCGAGCCACCAGCCACCGCGATGACGAGCGGCCGGCTCGCGTTCATCCAGACCTCCCGGGGCGCCGCACGGCGCCTAGATCCAGGTCTTCTTCAGCTTCCTGACGGCCTCGATGCGTTTCTCGGCCAGCCGGTCCGCGGCGCGGTAGGTCGGGATCTTCTCGCGCCTGGCGATCTCGAACACCCGCAGCAGCGTGTCGTAGATGTCGCCCGCCTTGGCCTTCGCCCGCTCCGGCGGCCACCCCTCCAGCTCGCTGTTCACGTTGATGAGGCCGCCCGCGTTGATCACGTAGTCGGGGGCGTAGAGGATCCCCATCTTCTCCAGCGCGTCGCCGTGCCGCTCCTCGGCCAGTACGTTGTTCGCGCCTCCCGCGACGACCTTGCACCTGAATTGCGTCAGCGTGTCGTCGTTGACCACCGCGCCCAGCGCGCACGGAGCGAAGATGTCGGCGGTCGCGGCGTAGATCGCCTCCGGGGTCACCGCCTTCGCCTCGAATTCCTGCACGACGCGCTGCACCTTCGCCTTGTCGATGTCGGTGACGATGATGCGCGCGCCCTCCTCGGCGAGGTGCTTGCAGAGGTAGTAGCCCACGCGGCCGGCGCCCTGCACCGCCACCGTGCGGCTCGCGAGGCTGGCGTCGCCAAAGGCGGCCTTGGCGGCGGCCTTCATCCCCGCGTAGACGCCGTACGCTGTGACGGGGGCGGGATCGCCCGACTTCCCCTGGAGCCCGACGACGTGGGACGTCTCCATGTGGATGTAGTCCATGTCGATCGGGCCCGTGCCGACGTCCTCGGCGGTGATGTACCGGCCCCCCAGCGACTCCACGAACCGGCCGTGGGCGCGGAACAGCGCCTCGCGGTCCACCTCGCCGGCGGGGGCGATGATGACCGACTTCCCGCCGCCGAGGGTGAGGCCCGCGACGGCGGCCTTGTAGGTCATCCCCCGCGCCAGGCGCAGCGCGTCGACCACGGCGTCCGCCTCGGCGCGGTACGCCCATACGCGCGTGCCGCCCAGCGCCGGCCCAAGCGTGGTGTCGTGGATGGCGATGATGCCCTTGTAGCCCACGGCGGGCTCGTAGCAGAAGAGCAGCTGCTCATGGTCGTGCTCGGCCATCAGGCGGAACATCTCCATCGGTTCGGTCCCTGCCCCTTCCGGGCTAGGCGTTGAGGAGGTCGCGGGCGATTACGATCCGCTGGACCTCGGAGGTCCCTTCGTAGATGCTCGTCACCTTCGCGTCACGCATCAGCCGTTCCACCGGGTACTCGCGCATGTACCCGTACCCGCCGAAGATCTGCACCGCCTCGGTGGTCACCCGCATCGCCGTCTCGCTGGCGAAGAGCTTCGCGCGGCTCGCCCACGCGCGGAGCGGCTCGCCCGCGTCCTTGCGGCGGGCCGCCTCGTGCAGCAGGGCCCGCGCCGCCGAGAGCTGCGTGGCCATGTCGGCGAGCTTGAACTGGATGGCCTGCTGCTCGGCGATGGGGCGACCGAACTGGCGCCGCTCCCCCGCGTACGCGGTCGCGTGCTCGAGCGCGGCGCGCGCGATGCCGCACGCCTGCGCCGCGACGCCGAGCCGGCCTCCATCCAGCGCCTGCAGCGCGTACAGATAGCCGGCGGACTCCTCGCCCACCAGATGGTCGGCCGGGAGCACCAGCTCCTGGAAGTAGACGGAGCACGTGTTCGACGCCCGGAGCCCCATCTTGTCCTCGGGCTTCGCCGCGACGTACCCGCTCGTCGCCGTCGGCACGATGAACGCCCCGATGCCGCGCGCGCCGCGCCGGTCGTCCGCCGAGTCGGTGCGCGCCATCGCGAGGACGACGTCCGCCGTCGCGCCATTCGTGACCCACGCCTTCGCGCCGTTCAGGACCCAGCCGTCCCCCGTCCGCGTCGCCCGGGCCCGCAGGCCGGCGGCGTCGGAGCCCGCGTCCGCTTCCGAGAGCGCGAACGCCCCGAGCAGTTCCCCGCGCGCCATCGGCTTCAGCCACCGCTCCTGCTGTTCCGGAGAGCCGTGGCAGAGGAGCATCTGCGTCGGCAGGGAGTTGTGCACCGACATCGAGATCGCTACGCT
>JBEKGT010000149.1:0-5615 GCA_050012655.1 Gemmatimonadales bacterium
GTAGAAGAGGTCAGTGTCGAGGAAGATCTGCCCGTCGGTGATGGAAATGACGTTGGTCGGGATGTACGCCGAGACGTCCCCCGCCTGCGTCTCGATGATCGGCAGTGCGGTGAGCGACCCCCCCGGCTTCTTGATGCGCGGATCCGACGCGGTGAGGGCCGGGTCCTCCGCGATCTTCGCCGCCCGCTCCAGCAGCCGGGAGTGCAGGTAGAACACGTCCCCTGGGTACGCCTCGCGCCCCGGCGGCCGCCGGAGCACCAGGGAAAGCTGGCGGTACGCCGCCGCCTGCTTGGAGAGGTCATCGAACACGCAGAGGGTGTCGCGCCCCTCCTCGTACATGAAGTACTCCGCCATTGCGCAGCCGGCGTACGGCGCGATGTACAGCAGGGGCGCGGGATCGGCCGCCGAGGCCACGACCACGATTGTGTACTCCATCGCGCCCGCCTCGCGGAGCCGCTCCACCACCGACGCCACCGTGGACTTCTTCTGCCCGATGGCGACGTACACGCAGACGACGTCGCCGCCCTTCTGGTTCAGGATCGTGTCGATGGCGATCGCCGTCTTGCCGGTGCCGCGGTCACCGATGATCAACTCCCGCTGCCCGCGACCGATCGGGATCATCGAATCGATCGCCTTGAGCCCCGTCTGGAGCGGCTGCTTCACCGGCTGGCGCACCACGATGCCGGGGGCCACCATCTCCACGAACCGCGTCGTGGTCGCCGCGATCGGCCCGAGCCCGTCCTGCGGGCGGCCGAGGGGGTCCACCACCCGGCCCACCAACGCGCCCCCCACCGGCACCTCGAGCACCCGGCTGGTGCGCCGCACCTCGTCCCCCTCCTTCAACTGGAGGTAGTTGCCGAGGATGACGGCGCCGATGTTGTCCTCCTCGAGGTTGAGGGCGAGCCCGATGACCGTCTCGCCGGACCCCGAGGCGTGGAACTCCAGCATCTCCCCCGCCATCGCCTTGGTGAGGCCGTAGACGAGCGCGACGCCGTCCTTCACCTCGAGGACAGTGCCCACCTCCTCGAGGTCGCCGACGCCGAGGTCGGCCGCCTCGATCTCGCGGAGCAGGACTTCCTTCAGTTCACCGGGACGCAGAGCGGCTTCGTTGGCCATGGCGGGCTAGCGAAAGGGGTGGACCGGAATTCCGACAGAGCTTGTGAAAATAATCGCCAGGCGGGGACAGGGGCAACTGCAGGAGCCAGGGGCCAAGACGGTCAGAGGGATGCCCCGCCGACGAACCCCAAGCGCGCTCTCACGGCACACCAGAATCCGGCCCCGAGGGCTCCTCGACTTGGCGTCTTGGCATCTGACGGTCGGTGCATCAAGCGCGGCTGCGCGTCCTTCCGCGGACGAACGCTGCCAAGACACCGCGGGGCCCGAGCTCGGGGAGGTGGCGCGCGGTGACGCCGGCGATGCGGCGGGCGGCGCCGGCGAGATGGCTGGCCGATGCGAAGCCGAGGATGTCGGCGACAGCGCGCACCGAGTAACCGGGGTTGGCGAGGAGGTCGGCGGCGGTGGCGGTGCGGGCGAGGTCGATCACGCGCTTGAGATTGGGGGCGCCCCCCGCGCCAAACTGCCGCGAGAGGTGCTCGCGCGAGACGCCGAGGGCGGCGGCGATGGCCGCGGTGCGCAGCTCTCCGGCGACCCCGTGTACCACCTCGTTCCACGCCCGCAGCTGCAGGCCGTCCACCAGGCGGAGGATCCGGGGCGCGCCCGCGAGGGCGCCGAGGCGGACCGCGCTCGCGGTGCAGGGGAGGATGAGGTCCCACGCCACGGCGTCCTCGACCCCTTCGACGATGGGGTGGGCGCCGGCGGCGTGGACGCAGGTGACCAGCAGGTCGGCATCGTCGGGCCGGAACGCGGCGTAGGCGAACCGCGGGACCCCTGGGAAGCGCTCGCGCAGCCGCACCAGGCCGGCAGCGGCGCCGGGGATGCGGGCGTCCACGACGACCGCGTCCACCAGTCGGGTGGCGACGCAGCGCTCGAGCGCCACGACGCTACGGCACGCGGCGAGCCGCACCTGCCCGCGGGGGAGGCCGCGCCGCAGCCCCGCGCGGGCGGCGGCGCTTCGCAGCAGCGTCGCGACGACCGGCACGCTCACGGGATGCCCAGCTTCTCGACCTCCGCGCCAGCGACCCGCAGGACTTCGCGCGCGTTGGCGTACGAGAGCACCCGCAGCGCCTCCTCGAACGGGAGCCAGCGGCAGGCGGAGATCCCCTCCTCCGCCTGGGGCGCGGCCTCGCCGTCGGGGCTCTCGAAGACGAAGAAGGTGCAGGTCTTGTGGATCAGCCGGCCGCGGAAGCGGAAGAACCAGTCGATCTCCAGCGCCGGCGCGCAGTAGTCGAGGTGCTCGAGCCCCGTCTCCTCGCGCACCTCGCGGCGCGCGGCGTCCGCTTCGGACTCTCCCTCCTCCACGTGCCCCTTGGGGAAGCCCCAGTTGCGGTACGAGTCGCGGATGACGAGGTAGAGCGGCCCCCCCTCAGCGCGGCGGAAGATCACCCCGCCCGCCGAGTGCTCCTCGATCGGCACGCCCGGGCGCTGCACCCGCTCCGGCATCAGAACACGGAGAACTGGAAGTACTTGCGGGGGTTGGCCTGGACGTCGGTCAGGAGCAGGCGCATCTGGCGGACGGTGGCCACGGCCTCGCTGTAGAGCGTGGTGTCACGGGAGAGGCGGCCGAGGGTGCCCTCGCCCGCGTTGACGCGGCCCATCACCGAATCGAACCGGGCCACGATGCGCACGAACGACTCCTGCTGGCTCCGCGCCGCGCCCACGAGGCTGCGGAGGTCGGTCGCGGTGGCGCGCAACTCGCCGCCCGCCGTGTCGGCGTTGCTGAGGATGCGCTGGATCTGGGCCTTGTCGGTCGCCGAGTCGGCGCGGTGGGCCGTGCGTTCCATCACGGTGGCGAAGCGCGCGAGCGAGGCCGTCCCGGTGTCGAGATTGCCGCCGATCCGGGTCAGGACCTGTTCCTGCTGCGACGCCATGTTGGCGAGCACCCGGGAGAGGCGCGAGATGTCGACGAAGGCGCCGCGCAGCTTCACCGCGGAGGACGAGTCGAACGCCGACTGCACCCGATCGGCGATCGTGGTGAGGTCGCCGGCGATGCGCCCAGCGCTCGCGGTCAGCTGGCCGATGTCGGGGAGGGCGGCCCCGGGCCACACCTGGCCGCCGGCCTGCGTCGCCTCCTGGATCTGCCGGCGCACGTCGGGGTCGTTGGGGAGGTCGCGCAGGTCGAGGATCTGGACCGCCCAGTCGCCGAACAGCGTGGCCGAGAAGATGATCGCCGCCGGGTGCTCCGGGAGCTTCTCCGTCCCCTTGAGCCGCAGCCCGACGACCACCCAGTCGTTCCGCCCCAGCGTGATCGACTCGACCCGGCCGATCTTCACGCCCCGCACCAGCACGGGGTTCCCGACCTGCAGCAGCCCGACGCTCCGCATCCGCACGTCGTGCTTCACGTCGCTCGCCCCCAGCCGGACCTGGCTGAGCCAGATGGAGCCCACGACCGCCAGCGCGATCCCGACCAGGACCACGACGCCGACCAGCACCTCGTCCGCACGCTTCATGGCTGGGAACCCTCCACCACCGCCGCGTCCGGCGCGAAGGTGTCGTCGCCGCGCACGCTCGGGCGGCCCTCGATGAACTGCCGCACGATCGGGTCGGTCGTCTGCTGGATCTCGGCCACGGTGCCCTCCTGGCGTATCCGGCCCTCGTAGAGCATCGCGATCCGGTCACCGACCCGGTACGCTGAACGCATGTCGTGGGTGATCACGATACTGGTCACCCCGAGCGCCTCCCGGGTCCGGATCATCAGCTCGTCGATGACGGCCGAGGTCACCGGGTCGAGGCCCGTCGTCGGCTCGTCGTACAGCAGGTACTTGGGGCGGAGCGCGATGGCGCGCGCCAGCCCCACCCGCTTGCGCATCCCCCCCGACAGGTCCGCCGGCATCGTCCGCTCGGTGCCCGCCATCTCCACCAGCCGCAGCGACTCGGTCACCCGCTCGCGGATCTGCTCCTCGCTCATCGCGCCGCTCCGCCGCAGCCCGAAGCCCACATTGTCGGCGATCGTCATCGAGTCGAAGAGCGCCGCGAACTGGAAGACGTAGCCGATGGTCGCGCGCAGCGCTGTCAGCTCGCGGCGCCGCAGATGAGACACCACCTGGCCGTCCACCTCGACTTCGCCCGCGTCCGGCTCGAGGAGCCCCACCACGTGCTTGATCGTCACGCTCTTGCCGGAGCCCGAGCCGCCGATGATGACCATCGTCTCCCCCTCGCGCACCAGGAGGGAGACGCCCCGCAGCACCACGTTGGCGCCGAACGCCTTCTCGAGCCCGCGGAACTCGATCACGACGGCCGCAGCAGGGTGAGGGCCCAGTACGCGTCGAGCACCAGGATCATCTCGGCGCTGTACACCACCGTGCGCGTCGTGGCGTCACCCACCCCCTCCGCCCCGCCCCGGGTGTTGAGGCCAAGGAAACAGCCGATCAGGGTGATGACGAAGCCGAACGACGACGCCTTGATGAGCCCGAACTGGACGTCGAACGGCACGTAGAAGAGCCGCAACCCCCGCAGGAACTCGGCGGTGGTGATGGGGAGCAGCGTCGTCGCGGCGAGCCAGCCCATGAAGATCGCCATCGCCATCGCGAACGCGACGATGATCGGGAACATCAGCGTCCCCGCGATCACGCGCGGCAGGACGAGGTACGCGTGGGGGTCGTACGCCAGCGTCTCGAGCGCATCCACCTGCTCGGTCACGCGCATCGTGCCCAGCTCGGCGGCGATGTTCGCGCCGACGCGGCCGGCGAGGGCGAGCCCCGTCAGCACGGGGCCGAGCTCCAGCATGGTCGTCTTGCCGACCAGCGAGCCGACGAAGTAGAGCGGCACCGCCGCGGTCACGGTGTACGAGGCCAGCAGGGCCAGCACGACGCCGGTGAAGGCCGCGATGAACAACGCGATCGGCAGCGAATCCACGCCGATCCGCCGCATCATCGGGAACAGCTGCCGTCCCCATGTGCGCACGTCGGGCACCGCCCGGAGCGTGTCCGCCACGAAGTGGCCGAGGTGCCCGAACAGTTCCGTGATGCCGACGCTGCGCCTACCAAGAGCCGCTAGCACGAGAGCAACCTATCCTCCGGCGGCAGGGGCGGCAAGAATGTGATGGCCGCGATAGAGGACAGCGTGCAGGTGCCGCACGCCAAGAGACAGATGCCCAGGTTCCAGACGCCAAGACGCCAAGGAGAGACGAGCCCCCTCGGCGCCCTGGCGTCTTGCGCCTGCCGGTCTGGCGCTATGCCGCGAAGCTCGCCAGCGCCTTCCCGACGTTCCCCTCGCGCAGCCGCTTGAGCGCGCGGTCGCGCAGCTGGCGGATGCGCTCGCGGGTGACGCCGAGCATCCCGCCGATCTCCTCCAGGGTGTGCTCGCGCCCGCCGTCGAGGCCGAAGTAGAGGCGGAGGACCTTGGCGTCGCGCGGCGGGAGGGTCCCGAGCGCCGCCTCGATCTCCGCCGAGAGGAAGCGGTCCATCGCCTGGTCCTCGGCGCTCGGCCCCTCGTCGGTGACGAACCGCTCGATGAGGGAGCGGTCGCCGTCCGGGTCGAGCGGCGCGTCGAGACGCACC
>JBEKGT010000150.1:0-5586 GCA_050012655.1 Gemmatimonadales bacterium
CGCGCAGCTCCGGCACGAAGCTCGGCCGGGGCTGGATGAAGTGCGGGTCCTCGTCGCCCTGGCCGATCGAGGAGGCGGTCCCGAGGTTGCCGAGGATCTCGCGGGCGATCGCGGCGTAGGTGGTCTGGGTCGTCACCACCTTGATCGGCCCCGAGGGCGGGGCGGGCACGGCGGCGACGAGGAGGGCGAGGAGAAGGGCATTCATCAGAAGAGCTCGTGCTTGTGGGGACCCATCGCCCAGACGACCTGGAGGCCGACGCGGTCCGTGGTGGTGTCGAGGAGGTCCCGGTGATGGGTCCACTGGAGCCTGAGGAAGACGAACTCGCTCTGCCAGAAGGTGAGCGTGGGCGTCACGGCCCACTCGCTGCCCGTGACCGCCGGGTCGGGCGACGCGACCCGGTCGTATCGTACCGCGGCGGTCCAGCGCAGCCCGAGCTTGGTCTGCGCGTCCACGTACCAGCCCAGGCGCGTCGGACCGGTCCCGTCCACGAGCCGGTGGAGTTGGAACACCTCGCCGCGCACCGTGACCTCACGGCGGAGCGCCTCGTTCGGCGGCCGCCAGGTGAAGCGCGCGGCCAGGGCGCGGAGGGCGGTCTCGATGTGCGTTTCCACCTCCGTGAACGCGCAGCCGCCGACCGGGCACGGCAGGGTGGTCACGGCGGCGCTGTCCCGCCCCGTGCCGTAGAGCGCCGTGAAGCTCATCTGGCCGAAGGTGGACCGGCTGAACTGCCAGAATCCGGACAACTGCCCCAGCACGCTGGGACGGCCGCCGTACGCACCGAAGAGCGTCTGGTCCGTGCCCTTGGTGACCTGCCCCGTGAACTCGAAGGTGCCGAAGCTGCCCGAGAACGGGAGCGGCCAGTAGACGGAGAGGCCCGACTGCGCGAGTCCGTCCTCGCCGAGGTAGCGCTGGAGGACCAGCGGGTACTCCCCCTCGGGGAGGGCGTGCAGGTGCCAGCGATTCAGCTCCCCTACCTGCTGGCGGAACTTGCCGATGTCCAGGCGGAAGTGGCCGGGGAGGCTCGTCCAGTAGACGTAGCCTTCCTCGACGCTGATCCCGTTCTCGTCCACGGACGTGATCACCTTCGTGGCCGAGAAGGGGTCGAGGGCCGACTGGAAGCCGATCTCGAACTCCTTGGGCTCGAAGCTCTCCGTCTGCGGCCCCGGGTGGCGCCAATTGACCCTCACGTCCGACGTGACGCTGATCTCGGGGTTGAAGGCGTTCTGGTTCTTGCCCCCCGTGTTCCGGCCGATAGCGCGATCGGTGGTGTCCCCGGCGGCGCCGGAGGCCGCCGCCGCCGCTGCGCGGATGGCGTCGAGGTCGCCGCCCGCCGCGGCCGCCGCGCTGTCGCCGCCGCGTCCGCGGGCGAGGCTGTCGAGGCGCGCCTGGAGCGCGCGCACCGTTTCGGCGAGGGAGTCGAGCGTGCGCTGCTGGCGCCGGAGCGCCGAGTCGGCCGGCACCTGGGCGCGAAGCGGGACGGCGAGGAGCGTGAGGAGAGCCAGTGCGGCGAGTGCTCGGCGCGGCCGCATCAGCGGCACGACTCGTTCGAGATCCAGGCTAACTCCATGTGACGCGGGCGATTCCAAGGTACGTGACGGAACAAATCTATACCCGGACTTGGGGCGAAAGGTCCGCGCTTACGCCGCCGGCCGCCGGGCCCGCGCGAAGGCCCGCAGCCGCCGCAACATCCGGCGGTCGTTGGTGACCATGTCCTCCCCCTTCGGCGTCTCGATGATCCGGATCACGTGGTCGAGCCGCGGGTCGGTCATGATCCGACGGAAGGGCTCCCGTCCCAGCGTCCCCTCGCCGATGAGCGCGTGCCGGTCGAGGTGGCTCCCCCGCGCGCCGCGCGAGTCGTTGAGGTGGAAGCAGACGAGCCGCTCCAGCCCGAGGATGCGGTCGAAGGCGCCCATCACGCCGTCGTAGTCCCCGAGGAGGTCGTACCCCGCAGCCCAGAGGTGGCAGGTGTCGGCGCAGAAGGCCACGCGCCGGCGGGCTGCCGGGGGCATCGCGTCGGCCAGCGCGCGCAGCTCCTCGAAGGTGGCGCCGAGCGCCGTCCCGCTCCCCGCCGTCGTCTCGATCGCGACCCGCACGCGGCCCGGCACGGCGGCGAGGCACCGGGCGTACGACTCGGCGTTGCGGCGCAGCCCCCCGGAGCGCTCGTCGAGGAAGTTCCCGGGGTGCGACACGACCCAGGGGATGCCGAACGCCTCGCCGCGCCGCAGCTCCGCGACGAACGAGGCCTCCGACCGCGCGCGCGCCGCCGGATCGGGGGAGGCGAGGTTGATCAGATACGAGTCATGGCTCACCACCGCGCCGATGCCGTACTCCTCCAGTGCGGCGCGGAAGGCGCGTGGGGCGGCACGGTCGGGCTTCGGCTCGCGCCACTGGTTCGGCGTCTTGGTGAACACCTGGATCGCGGTCGCGCCGATCGCGCGGCCGCGCTCGGGGGCCCGCGCGACGCCGCCCTGCGAGGAGACGTGCGCGCCGAGGAGGAGCGCGCTCATGGCTGCGCCGCGAAGGCGTAGCGGCCGATGAGAGGGACGAAGCGGCACGCGCCCTCCGTCCACTGCCGGAACCCGCCCGCGCCGCGCTCGGCGATCGTCAGGACCTGGAGGCTCCGGTCGCCCACGGGCACGGCGACCCGGCCCCCCGGCGCGAGCTGCGCGAGCAGCGGCCCGGGGATCTCCGGTGCCGCGGCGGTGACCAGGATGCCGTCGAACGGCGCCGCCTCGGGCCACCCCTCGGTCCCGTCCCCGACGCGGTATTCGACGTTCCGGTACCCGAGTCCCATGAGTCGCTCCTCGGCCGCGGTGGAGAGCTCGCCCAGCCGCTCCACGGTGTAGACCCTGCGGACGATGTGCGCGAGCACCGCCGACTGATAGCCGGAGCCGGTGCCGATCTCGAGGACGCGGTGGGTCCGCCGCGGGGCGAGGGCCGCGGTCATCAGCGCGACGATGTACGGCTGGGAGATCGTCTGGCCGCAGCCGATGGGCAGTGGGGCGTCGTCGTACGCCGCGTGCAGGAGGGAGGGCGGCACGAAGAGGTGCCGCGGCACGCTGGCGAGGGCGGCGAGCACCCGCCGGTCGCGCACGCCGCGGCGGCGGATCTGCTCCTCCACCATGGCGTGTCGCGCGTTGCGCTGCGGGTCACGCTGCACGGCCGGCCTTCCCTCCTCGGATTCCTTGCGGCGTCACTGATGGGCGGGTACGTTTGCGCGGCAGCGCTGCGACCGCCGAGGACCCGTGACCGATCTGATCCGCCCCCATCTGCTGCTGGCCGGCGAGCCGGCCGCCCGCCCCGAGGGACTCGAGCAGTTCCTCGTGCGCGGCGGCTACCTCGTCGATGAGGTGCCGGCGGGCCGCACGCCCCTCCAGGCCGCGGAGCGCGAGGTGCCGGACGCGGTCCTCCTCTGCGTGCGGGTGGCTGACGACGAGGCGGTCCGCAACGTCGCCGCGTTCCGCGGTTCCGCGGAGTGGACCGACATCCCGGTGCTGGCCATCGCGAGCGCGGGCGACGCCGAGGCGGTGGCGCGGCTCCTGGGCGCGGGGGCGAGCGACGCCGTCTCCACGCCGGTGCATCTCGGCGAGCTGCGGGCGCGGCTCGACCGCCAGCTCGAGTCGCGGCAGAGCCTCCGGGAGCTGCGCGAGACGCTGCGCTCCCGCGATCTCCTCTTCGACATCTTCCAGGAGGTCTCCGCCGCGCTCCGCGCCGAGGAGATCTTCCAGACGCTGGTCCGCCGGGTCGGCCAGGCTCTCAGCCTCGCCCACTGCTCCTTCGTCCTCACCTCCCCCGGCGAGGCGTTCGGCCGGGTGGTGGCGGTGTACGAGAACCCTTCCATCCGCGACCTCCGCGTCGAGCTCTCCCGCTATCCGGAGATCGAAGAGGCGCTGCGGACCGAGCGCCCCGTCGTCATCCAGAACGTGAAGGAACACCCGCTCTTCGCGGCGATCCGGGACAAGTGGGAGGCGCAGTCGCTGGAGGTGAACGTCCGCAGCGCCGTGGCGCTGCCGGTGTTCGTCCAGGGCTTCCCCGCTGGCGTCTTCTTCCTGCGGACCCGCGAGGGCGACCCGGAGCTCACCTCGCGCGACGTGGCGCTGGCCGACACCATCGCGCAGGCGGCCGCCAAGGTGCTCGAGAACGAGGACCGCCGCGCCGCCATCTACCGGCGCCAGATCAACGCCGGTGCGCTCGACCAGCTCACGGGCGTCGCCAGCCTCGACGCGCTCGACCGCCGCCTCAAGGACGAGTTCGAGCGGGCGCGGCGCTACCGGCTGCGCTTCAGCCTGGTGCTGGTGGACGTGGACAAGTTTCGCGAGGTCAACGAGAAGTACGGGAACCCAGCGGGCGACCGGGTGCTTGCCGACCTGGGCCACCTGCTGCAGCGGGAGCTGCGGGCCCCGGACTTCGTGGCCCGTTACGGCGGCGACGAGTTCGCCCTGGTGCTCCCCGAGACCGACGGGCGCGGCGGCCGCAACTTCGTGCAGCGCCTGCGCGCCCTGGTGGGCAAGCACGCCTTCCCCGATGTGGGCGGGACGGTGCCGGCGCTCTCCGCCGGGATCGTCTGCTACCCGCATCCCGAGGTGCTGCGCGCCGAGGATCTCTTCCCCCTGGCCGAGTCCGCGCTGGCGAGCGCCAAGGCGTCCTCCCCCGACCGCATCGCGGTCGCCGCGGCCACCACGGCCTAGCGCGCGCCCCGCACCGGCGCGGCACCCCCGGCCGCCGTCCGGAACGCCTCCGCCATCGTCCGCTCCGCCGACCGCAGCTCCGCCCGGAACCGCGCCATCATCGTGTCGTAGTACCGCAGCTTCGAGAGATCGGCGCCGTGGGCCTCCACGGCGCCGCGCAGCTCCGCGACCTTCCGCTGGTGCCGGTCGGCGGCCTCGCCGAGCCCACGCAGGGCCTCCCGCATCGCCAGGAGCACCCGTCGGCGCCGCTCGCGGCGGCGGTTGAGCGCCGTGGCCAGGTCGTCGAGAGAGACGGCGATGGGAGGGGTCGGCGGGACCAGGGCCACCGGGCCGCGCCCCAGCTCCACTGCGATGGACGCCTCGTCGGCGCCCGCGGCCCGCAGGCGCGCCACGAGGTGCAGCGCCGCGGCCGCAGCCGGCCCGTAGCGCCGCTTCCCATCGACGGTGCGGCAGGGGACGAACGCGGCGAACCGGGCGGCGTCGGCCAGGAGGACGCGCTCGGGGACGCCGATCTCGCGGCCGATGGCGCGCAGCGACCGGAACTCGGGCAGCGGCATCACGGCTCGTCGCGGTCCGCCCTGAGGAACCGGCCAATCACCGACGAGCGGCGCCGCACGCGGTTCTCCTCCACGGCGCCCTCGGCCTCGGCGGTGCGCTGCTCCAGCTTCAGCTTCGACTCCCGGAGGCGGTCCACCAGCTGCCGCTCGGAATCCAGTTCCTGGCGCAGCCGCTCGATCTCAGAGGGGTCGGCTCCGCCGAGCGGAGGGCGGGGCGCGCTTTCCAGCGACGGCGCCGGAGCGCTCACCGTCCGCGGGCTTGCGTCCAGGATCCACGGCGGCGCAGGCGCGGGGGCGGACCGGGGCTCGCTCGGCGGCTGGGGGGCGGGGGCGGGCGCGG
>JBEKGT010000151.1:0-6004 GCA_050012655.1 Gemmatimonadales bacterium
CGCTGGGGGTGCCGGCCCCGCCGGGCGCCCAGGTCCAGCTGACCGACTCCTTCCCCGTGACGGCGCCGAGCCTCGACCAGGACACCCTCGTCGCGCTGGCGCTGCGCGAGAACCCGGCGATCGTGGCCCTGCGCGCGCGCGAGGCGGCGGCCACGTGGAGCGTCCGCTCCGCGTACTCGCAGTACGCACCGAGCCTCAACGCCTCGGTGAACTACGCCCGGTACCGCTACTCCACCAAGGAAGCGACGGGCTTGAATCCGGATTCGAGCATCATCTGGACCCCGCGGACGGTCACGAGCATCCAGCCCTGGAGCCTGAACATCGGGATCCAGCTGCCGATCTACGACCGCTTCACGCGGACCGTCGCGACGTCGCAGGCGCGGGCGGCGCAGGAGGACGCGCAACTGGCGATCCGCGGCCAGGAGCTGGCCGTGCGTGCCCAAGTGACCGCCGCGCACCAGGCGCTGGTCGCGGCCTACCAGACGATCGGGATCCAGCAGAACAACAAGGCGGCCTCGGCCGAGGCGCTGAACCTCGCGACCGAGCGGTACCGGGTGGGGAACGGGACGTTCCTCGAGCTGCTCGACGCCCGGGTCGCCGCCGAGCAGGCCGAAGCCGATTACGTCACCGCCGTCTACGATTACCACAAGGCCTACGCCGCCCTCGAGAACGCGGTCGGCCGGCCACTGCGCTAACACCCAGGACATGCCGTCATGACAGCCAAGCGGAAGTTCGTCTTCATCGCGATCGGCGTGGTGGTGGTCGGCGCCCTCGTCGCGCTCAGCGCCGCCAAGCGCCGCCAGCCCACCGTCCAGGTGCGCCTCGAGAAGGTCGGCAAGCGCGACCTCGTCTCGATCGTCACGGCGAGCGGCAAGGTCCAGCCGAAGAAGAAGGTGGACGTCTCATCCGACATCACCGGGCGCATCGTGTCCCTGCCGGTGAAGGAGGGCGACATGGTCGATCGCGGCCAGGTCCTGGTCCGGATCGACCCGACCCAGTACGAGGCCGGGGTCGAGCGCGCCCAGGCGATGCTGGCGTCCGCGCAGGCCGCGGCGGCCCAGGCAGGCGCCAGCAAGGACCAGGCGACCCGCGCGTTCACGCGGGCCCGCGACATCCGCGCGCAGAACATCCAGCTGATGTCGCAGGAAGCACTGGAGCAGGCGCAGACCCAGAGCCAGATCGCCGACGCCAACCTCGAGGCGGCGCAGCACCAGGTGGACGTCTCGGCCGCAGCCCTGCGCGAGGCGCAGGACGCGCTCAACAAGACCACGATCGTGGCGCCGATGTCGGGCAAGCTGACGCGCCTGGCGGTCGAGGAGGGGGAGGTGGCGGTCCCCGGCACGTTCTCCCGGGAGACGGGCCTCCTCATGACGATCTCCGACCTGTCGGTGATCGAGGTGAAGGTCCAGGTGGACGAGACCGACGTGATCCGCCTGCACCTGGGCGACTCCACCGAGGTGTCGATCGACGCCTACCCCGACACCACCTTCGCGGGGCGGGTGACGGAGATCAAGAACTCCGCCGTGCAGACGACGGCCGCCTCGACCGGCTCGGGCGGGCAGGAGCAGGCGGTGGACTACGAGGTGGTGATCACCCTCGACCGGCCCCCGCGCGACGTCCGGCCCGACCTGTCCGCGACGGCCCGGATCGTCACGGCCACGCGGAGCCACGTCCTCGCGGTGCCGATCATCGCGCTGACGGTGCGCGAGCCCGAAGCGGCCGACAGCGCCGCTCACCGGGGCGACACCAGCAAGGCGGCCCTCCGCGCGCAGCAGCCGCCGCCGGCGGCCCAGGCCGCGGGGCGCGACAGCGCGGTCCACGGGAAGGCCAAGGAAATCGAGGGCGTGTTCGTCGTGGATACGCTCACCAAGATCGTCCGGTTCCGGCCGGTGAAGGTCGGCATCACGGGGGACGAGTACTTCGAGGTGGTGAGCGGGGTGCAGGACGGGGAGACGATCGTCGCCGGCAGCTACCAGGCCATCCGTGACCTGAAGTCCGGCGCGCACGTGCGCCAGGCGAAGGGCCCGATGGCCGGCGACTCCGCCACGGCGCGGCGGGCCGGCTCGTGAACGACAACCACGTCCTCATCCGGACGGTGGGCCTCACCCGCGAGTACACGATGGGGGTCGAGGTCGTGCACGCCCTCCGGGGCGTGAACCTCGAGATCCGCCGCAACGAGTACGTGGCGATCATGGGGCCGTCGGGTTCGGGCAAGTCCACCTTCATGAACCTCATCGGCTGCCTCGACACGCCGACCGGCGGGCAGTACTGGCTGAACGGCCTCGAGGTGTCCCAGATGTCCGACGACGAGCTGGCGCGCATCCGCAACAAGGAGATCGGGTTCGTCTTCCAGACCTTCAACCTCCTGCCGCGGGCCACGTCGCTGCACAACGTGGAGCTGCCGCTGATCTACGGCGGCGTCGGCGCGAAGGACCGGCGCGACCGCGCCGCCGCGGCGCTCGAGTCGGTCGGGCTCGGCGACCGCATGGGGCACAAGCCGAGTGAGCTGTCGGGCGGCCAGCGCCAGCGCGTGGCCATCGCCCGCGCGCTCGTCACGGATCCCAGTATCATCCTCGCCGACGAGCCGACGGGGAACCTCGACTCGCAGACGAGCGAGGAGATCATGAAGGTGCTCGCGGACCTGAACGACCACGCGGGCCAGACGATCGTGATGGTCACGCACGAGCACGACATCGCCGCGCACGCCAAGCGCGTCGTGACGCTGCACGACGGCGTCATCTCCTCCGACCGCGCGCAGGCGGCGTAGGGCGCCGTGTCGTTCCTCGAAGCCGTCCGCCTCGCGTTCGGGATGATCCGCGCGCAGAAGCTGAAGAGCTTCTTCTCGATGGTCGGCGCGTTCATCGGGGTCACGTTCCTCATCGGGGTCGTGACCATCGTGAACGGGATGGACCGCTACGTGAAGGAGGACTTCGCCGGGAAGCTGTTCGGCATCAATACCTTCACCCTGCGCTTCCGGCCGTTCGTGAACGTCGGCCAGGAGCCCTCGCGCGAGCAGCGCCGCGAGTGGAACCGGCGGCCGCGTCTCAAGATCACCGACTACGAGGCGCTCGCCGACCAGGTCGACCCGCGGTTCCTCGTGGGCGTCGAGAGCATGAGTAATGTCGTGACCGAGGTGGGGAACAAGCGCTCGACGAGCATCGAAGCGCGCGGCGTGTCGGAGAGCTACTTCCGCATCAAGAAGATCGACATCGCCGAGGGCCGCGTCTTCTCGCAGCCCGAGGTCGAGCACGGCGCCGACGTCGTCGTCATCGGCAGCGAGGTGGCCGACAAGTTCTTCGCGGGGGTGGACCCGGTCGGGCGCACCATCCGGGTGTCGGACTTCCCGTACCGTGTCATCGGTGTGGCGGAGTCGCAGGGAAAGGTCTTCGGGATCTCGCTCGACAAGTTCGTCATCGCGCCCTACACGTCGCAGATCAAGCGCGTGGTGAACCCCCACAACGTGGTGGACGGCATCATCGTCAAGGCGCCCGACATCCCGGGGATGAACGAGGCCCGCGCGCAGGTCGAGGCGATCATGCGCATCCGCCGGCACCTGCGGCCCGGCCAGCCCGACAACTTCCACTTCGAGACCTCGGACGACGTCCTCAGCTTCTGGGCCAACATCTCCAAGATCCTCTACACTGCCCTGCCGGCACTCGTCGGGATCTCGCTCGTCGTCGGCGGCATCGTCATCATGAACATCATGCTGATGGCGGTGGCGGAGCGGACCCGCGAGATCGGCATCCGCAAGTCGCTCGGCGCCCGGCGCCGCGACATCCTGCGGCAGTTCCTCGTCGAGGCCACGGCCCTCTCCACGTTCGGCGCTGCCCTCGGCATCGTCTCCGGGATCGGCCTCGCCTACCTGGTCAACGTCGCCACCCCCCTGCCGGCGCACGTATCGCTCGGGTCCATCATCGTCGCCGTCTTCCTGGGCGTCGGCGTCGGGGTGATGTCGGGCGTCTACCCCGCCAGCCGCGCGGCCCGCCTCGACCCCGTCGCGGCGCTGAGGTTCGAATGACGGTCACCCAGGCCGGCCGCTGGGTCTCGGCGTTCCGCGAGGGGATCGGCATCGCCCTCGACTCGCTCCGCGCCAACAAGACGCGTGCGGCGCTGACCATCCTCGGCGTCACCATCGGCGTCGCGGTAGTGGTGGCGATGGCCGCGACCGTGGACGGCATCAACAGCAGCATCGAGGAGAGCATCCGGCAGAGCGGCCCCACGACCTTCTACGTCGCCCGCTTCTTCCAGGGGGGCGTGATGGTGAACGACGGCTCGGAGGAGTCGCAGCCGTGGCGGAAGAACCCGCCCCTCACCATCGAGGAGGCCGCGGCCGTCCGCCAGTTGCCGTCCATCTTCACCGTCACAGTCCGGGAGAACGTCAACAGCGCGATGGACGCGGGCGACACGCACATCAGCAGCGTGCAGGTCGTCGGCATGAGCGCCACCTACATCCAGGCATTGGGCGGTGACATCGCCCCCGGCCGCTCCTGGACGCCGGTGGAGGACGCCGCTGGCGACCGCGTCGTGGTGCTGAACGACAAGCTCAGCGGTCGCCTCTTCGGGCTCCGGGACCCCATCGGCCAGAAGGTCCGGATGTCGGGCCAGCAGTACACGGTCATCGGGATCTACGTCCCACCGCCCAACCTCTTCGCCGGCGGGGACCAGTCCCTCGCCATCATCCCGCACGAGACGCTGCGCCGCAACTTCCAGTACTGGCACGGCTGGATGATGTTCATCGTCAAGCCCGTCGCCTCGGCCTCGCTGCAGAACGCGATGGACGACGTGACCGGCGCGCTGCGGCGCTTCCGCGGCCTCCGCCCCGGGCAAGACAACACCTTCTCCCTCATCACCCAGGACGCGATCCTGAACATCTGGAACAAGCTCACGGCGGTGTTCTTCGCCGTGATGATCGGGCTCTCGAGCGTCGGGCTGATGGTGGGCGGCGTCGGCGTCGTGGCCATCATGATGATCAGCGTCACGGAGCGCACCCGCGAGATCGGCGTCCGCAAGGCGCTCGGGGCCACGCGCCGCGAGATCCTGTGGCAGTTCCTCGTCGAGGCTGCGACCCTCACCCTCATCGGCGGCGCCATCGGCCTCGCCCTCGGGGGGACCGGCGCGTGGCTCCTCCGGCACTTCACCCCTGTGCCCGCCACTGTCCCCCTCTGGTCCATCGTGGTGGCGCTCCTCGCGTCGGCGCTCACCGGTGTCGTGTTCGGCCTGGTGCCCGCCAACCGGGCGTCGCGGATGAACCCCGTCGAAGCACTGCGTTATGAGTGATGAGTGATGGGTGATAGGTGATCGGTGATAGGTGATGGGTGATGGGGCCCGGGTCGCAAAGACGCTCCCCGGGCCCTTCCGCTACCAGGGACACAGGACAGACTGCATACTTCCGCCTTGGCACCACTGCGCGTCTGCGCGTCTGCACACTACCGGACACTGCCGCCTGCCCACTGGCAGCGTACGGGAAGAGAGGATGGCCCGTGCCTCGAACGAACGCCCCCGGCGTCGATCTCCTCGCCATCGCCGCGCACCCCGATGCCTCGACCTCGTGGCGGGGGAGAGCGGCACCGGCGGCTCGGCCGTCGTCCGGCAGCGGGAGGCGACGCGCGCGGCAGCAGCGCTGGGCGTCCACCTCCGCGGCAATGCCGGGCTCCGGGACGCACACCTGCACAACACCGACGAGACGCGGCGCACGGTGGTCGAGTGGATCCGGCACTACCGCCCGCGCACCGTGATCCTCCCCTTCCCCGTCGGCCGCCACCCCGACCATCGCATCGCCTCCGAGCTCGCGCGCGACGCCTGCTACCTGGCCGGTCTCGCACGCTACGACGCCAACGGCCGTCCCCACCGGCCCTTCAAGATCCTGTACGCCCTCGCCTACCGCGAGGACCCGGTGAAGCCCTCGTTCGTCGTGGACATCAGCGGGACCTTCCGCGCGAAGATGAAGGCGATCCATTGCTACCGCTCGCAGTTCGACGGGGCCCTCCAGGCGGGGGAGATCTTC
>JBEKGT010000152.1:0-5538 GCA_050012655.1 Gemmatimonadales bacterium
GGTTGGCCCACCCGCCCGTCCGCGCCGGGCGGCGGCAGCAGCTCACCCCGCTTGGCGGCGGCGAGGAGCTGGATGGCGTCGAGGATCTTCACGTAGCCGGTGCAGCGGCAGAGATGGACGTCGATCGCGCGGGCGATCTCCTCACGCGTCGGATCGGCGTTCCGGTCGGTGAGGTGCTTGGCGCGCAGCGCGATGCCGGGGATGCAGAAGCCGCACTGGAGCCCGTTGGCGGCGGCGAAGGCGCCCGAGATCAGCGCGCGCTCCTCGACCGCGACGCCCTCGAGTGTGACCACGGTCTTCCCCTGCGCCGACGTCGCCGGCATCGCGCACGTCACCTTCGGATCGCCGTTCACGAGGGCGAGGCAGCAGCCACACTGCCCCTGCGGGCTGCAGCCGTCCTTGAGCGAGGTGATGCCGCAGCGCTCGCGCAGCACCTCGAGGAGCGACTCGCCCGGCCGCGGCTCGACGCGCACTGACGTCCCATTGAGCGTGAACTCGATCGGCATCCCTGCCACCTCGCGCGAAACGACCGCTTCCCGGAGAGAGGTTAGCCCTCCGCCGCATGAGCGTCAAACGCGGTAACCGCTCGCCGCACGCCATTCACCGTTGACCGCTGACGGCGATCGGCTCCCGGCTTCCGGCTCCCTGTCGCAGCGTGCATCTTTCCTGCCAGCCGGGGAGGCGTGCCGATGGGCCTGGTCGGGCAGAGCGTTCCGCGCGTGGACGGCGCCGGGAAGACGTCGGGCGCGACGCGCTACCTGGACGACCTCACGTTCCCCGGCATGCTGTTCGGCCGCACGGTCCGCACCACCATCCCCTGCGGACACGTCACCGGCGTCCACCTCGACTTCGATCCCGCCGGCTTCACCGTGGTGGACTGGCGCGACATCCCCGGCCCGAACTGCATCCTCCACGTCACCGACGACCAGCCCTGCCTTGTACACGAAGAAGTCCGGCACGCCGCCGAGCCGGTGCTCCTCCTCGCCCACGCCGACCGCGAGGCGCTGTGGGCCGCGCCGGTGCGCCTCGACGAGGAGCGCGCCGAGCCGGTGCTCGACCCCCTCCGCTCCCCGCGCGCCCACAAAGAGATCCTCATCGAGCGGGGCGACCTGGCGGGCGGTTTCGCCGCGGCCGATCTCGTCATCGAGGGGGAGTACCGCACCGGCCACCAGGAGCACGTCTACATCGAGCCCCAGGGGATCGTCGCGGTCCCCGAGCCGGACGGCGGCGTCACGCTCTACGGCTCGCTCCAGTGCCCCTACTACGTGCACCACGCCCTCACCCACCTCCTCGACCTGCCCGCCGACCGCGTGCGGGTCGTCGCCGCGGAGCTCGGCGGCGGCTTCGGCGGCAAGGAGGATTACCCCTCGGTGATCGGGGCGCACGCCGCGCTGCTCGCTCTCAAGGCGCGCCGCCCCGTCAAACTCGTCTATGAGCGCGCCGAGGATATGCGGGCCACGACCAAGCGCCACCCCTCCATCGTGCGCCACCGCACCGGCGTCACGAAGGACGGCCGGCTGGTGGCGATGGAGGTGGAGATCGTCCTCGACGGCGGCGCCTATGTCACGCTCAGCCCCGTCGTCCTCTCGCGCTGCTGCCTCCACGCCACCGGCGCCTACCGCTGCCCCAACGTGCGGATCGCGGGGCGCGCGATGTTCACGAACAGCGGCCCCAATGGCGCCTTCCGCGGCTTCGGCGCGCCGCAGGCCCAGTTCGCCCTGGAGGCGCACATGGACCGTGTCGCGGACGCGCTGGGGATGGACCCCGCACGTCTGCGGCTCAAGAACGTGCTCCAACCCGGCGACACGATGCCCACGGGCCAGCGGATGGGCGACGATTGCTCCGCCAAGACGGTGCTGCGGGAGGCGGTGCGGCGCTCCGGCTGGTCCCGCAAGCGGCGCGCCTGGCGGGGGACGGATCGCGGCATCGGCCTCGCCCTCTTCTGCCACGGCGGCGGCTTCACCGGCTCCGGCGAGGTTCGGCTCGCCTCGGAAGCCACCATCGAGACCACGGCGAGGGGCGTGCGCGTGCTCACCGCCGCGACCGACATGGGCCAGGGGGCGTGGACGGTGCTCGCACAGGTGGTTGCCGAGGCGCTGGACGTCCCCCTCGAGGACGTCGAGGTCGCGGTGCCCGACACGCAGCTGGTGCCGAACAGCGGCCCGACCGTCGCCTCGCGCACCTCGATGGTCGTGGGCCGCATCCTCGAGCGAGGCGCGCGCGACCTGCGCGCGCGCCTCGGCGGCCTGGCGCCCGCCGAGCACCATCGGCGCCACGGGCGGCTCGCGGTCACGACCCGGTACGAGCCGCCCCCCGGCTTGAGTTGGGACGAGGACCACTACCGCGGCGACGCCTACGGCACCTTCTCGTGGGCGTGCGACGTGGCTGAGGTCGCCCTCGATCCCGACACGTACGAAGTCCGGGCGAGGAACCTGGTGCTCGTGCAGGAGTTCGGGCGGCCGCTCAACCCCGTGCTGGCCCTCGGGCAGATCGAGGGGGGTACGGCGCAGGGGATCGGCTGGGCGCTCACCGAGGAGGTCGTGATGCGGGAGGGCGCGATGGCCAACGCCCAGCTCACGAACTACTGCATCCCCACGACCCTCGACACGCCACCTCTCGACACGGTCATCGTCGAGAACCCGTTCCCGCACGGCGCGTTCGGCGCCAAGGGCCTCGGCGAGCTGCCGATGGACGGCCCCGCTCCGGCGATCGTGAACGCCCTCCGGCACCTCGGGCTCGACCTCCGCGAGCTGCCCGCGACTCCTGAGCGCGTAATGGAAGCCGTGGAGCGCCGCGCGCCGTCTGGAGTGGCATCGTGAGCGCGCGCCGGCGAGCCCCAGACCGCGCCGCGCCGGGTCCCGTGGCGTTCACCCTCAACGGGCAGCCCGTGAGCGTGGACGGCCACCCCATGGCGCGCCTCCTCGACGTCCTGCGCGAGGACCTCGGGCTCACCGGCACGAAAGAAGGGTGCGGCGAGGGAGAGTGCGGCGCGTGCACGGTGCTCCTCGACGGCGCGCCGGTCTGCTCGTGCCTCGTGCCGCTGGCGCACGCGCGCGGGCGGGAGGTCCGCACGATCGAGGCGCTCGGCGGCGACCACGCGCTGCAGCGCGCGTTCGTGGCGGAAGGCGGGGCGCAGTGCGGCGCCTGCACCCCCGGGATGATCATGGCTGCGCTCGCTCTGCCCGAGAAGCCGTCGCGGGAGGAGATCCGCCGCGGCCTCGCCGGCAATCTCTGCCGCTGCACCGGCTACGAGGCGATCTACCGCGCGGTGGATCGCGCGGCGCGGGAGACCGCCGGGGACGCCGCCGCGCCCGCCGGCGCCGGGGAGGGCCCGCCGTGAGGCCCGCCCTCTCCACGCTGACGCTGCGCGAGCCCCGGACGCTGCGCGACGCGCTGCGGCTCCTGCGGGACGAGGGGCCGCTCACCCCGCTCGCCGGCTGCACCGACGTGTTCGTCCAGTTCAACTTCGGCGCGCTGCGCGCGACGGACTTCCTCGACCTCTCCCGCCTCACGCCGCTGCGGCGCATCCGGGTGGATGACGGGCACCTCGTGATCGGCGCGCTGGCCACGTACACCGACCTGATCCGCTCGCGCCTGGTGCGCGGCCGGCTCCCGATGCTCGCCGCCGCCGCGTGCGAGGTGGGGGGCCCGCAGATCCAGCACCGCGGCACCATCGGCGGGAACGTCGTGAACGGCTCCCCCGCCGGCGACACCCTCCCTGTGCTGGCCGCGGTGGACGCGATGCTGGTGCTGGCGAGTGCGGATGGCGAGCGCCGCGTGCCGTTCACCGGGTTCTACACGGGGTACCGCGCCAGCGTCCTCCGGCCCGACGAGCTGCTCGTTGCCATCGAGGTCGCGCCGGTCGAGGGGCGGCAGTGGTTCCGGAAGGTGGGCACGCGCGCCGCACAGGCCATCTCGAAGGTCGTGATGGCGGCGGTGCGCGATGGGACCCCGCGCATCGCGCTCGGGAGCGTGGCCCCCACCGTGGTGCGCCTGCCGCGCACCGAGGCGGCGCTCGCCGCGGGCGCCGACGTCGCCGCGGCGCAGCGGGTGCTCGCGGAGGAGATCCGCCCCATCGACGACCTCAGGTCCACCGCCCGGTACCGGCTGCGCGTCGCCGCCAACCTGCTCGCGCGCTTCTGGGCCGACACGTCCGGAGCGTGACGGCCGGCCCGCCGTCATCCCGAGCGGCGCAGTCCCCACAGGGAGATCGCTGATGATGCATCGCGTGTCCGGCTTCGCGGCCGCTCCGGCCTGCCTCCTTGCGACCGCCGTCGCCACCGCCCTCCTCGCCCAGCAGCCCCCAAGCCAACCCGCGCCGCTGCCGTACCAGGCGCCGGTGCAGCCGATCGAGGTGTCGGGCGGGCCGCTCCTCCCCGAGCAGGCGGCGTACGACGTCACCTTCTACGACCTCGCGCTCCGCGTGAATCCCGCCGACAGCACCATCGCCGGCGCGCTCGCCGTCTACGCCCGCGTCATCATCCCGATGAACCGGCTGGTGCTCGACCTCGACACGGTCTTCACCGTCACGGCCATCACCGTCCCCGGCGGCGCGGCCCTGCCCTTCGAGCGGCGCACGGGCCGGCTGTGGATCACCCTCCCGCGCATGCTCCAGCCCGGCGAGCGGGTCGCGGCGCGCGTCGAGTACCACGGACGCCCCCGGACCGGCGCGTTCGGTCCGTTCTCGTGGTCGCACACCGCGGCCGGCCAGCCGTGGCTTGGAGTGGCCGTCGAGACGATCGGCGCCGACGCATGGTGGCCCGTGAAAGACAATCCCTCCGACAAGACCGATTCGATGGCGCTGCACTTCACCGTGCCCGCACCTCTCGTCGCCGTGAGCAACGGGAAGCTGCGCCGCATACGCGACAACCCCGACGGCACCCGAACGTACGACTGGTTCATCTCGATGCCGATCAACAACTACGGCGTGACGCTGGACGTCGCGCCGTACGTCGAGGTCACGGAGCGCTACGTCAGCGTCGCCGGCGACACGATGCCGATCACTTTCTGGGCGCTTCCCGAGGACTCGGCCAAGGCCCGCCAGCGGATGCCGGAGTTCCTCGACCACCTGCGGTTCTACGAGGAGCTGGCGGGCCCGTACCCCTTCCGGAGCGACAAGTACGGCATCGTCGAAACGCCGTTCCTCGGGATGGAGCACGAGACCCTGATCGCCTACGGCGCCGGCTTCCGGAACGACGCGATGGCGCGCTACGACTGGGGCTTCGACGGCCTGCACCAGCACGAGCTGGGGCACGAGTGGTTCGGCAACATGATCACGCCGCCCGACTGGAACGACCTCTGGCTCCACGAGGGCTTCGCGCAGTACATGCAGCCCCTCTACGCCGAGCGGCGCATCGGCGTCGCGAAGGCCCGCGACATCATGGCGATGGCGCGCTCGCGAATCCGCATGACCAACATGCTGGCCATCGCGCCGCGCGAACCGCAGAACTCCCGCCAGGCATATAGCCGGGACCTGTACTGGCGGGGCTCATGGGTCCTGCACTCGCTCCGCTACCTGATGGGCGACGAGCGGTTCTT
>JBEKGT010000153.1:0-5522 GCA_050012655.1 Gemmatimonadales bacterium
GCGCCGGGCCGATGTTGAGCCCGAGAAGCTGATCGAGGAGTCTCACGCCCCCGAGCTGGTGGGCCGAGAGGGTCCGGTGGACGCGGCCCCACCGGATGCCCTCGGCGCTCCGCAGCGCCTCCCGCATCGCCCGGTCGGCGATGGCGGCGTAGTCCTCGCGCTGCGGCGTGCGCACGTCGTCGAACCAGGGGCTCGCCCCGGCGCGCATCCACCGCTGGATCACCGACCCGACGGCGATGCCGCCCGTCTCGTCCTCGAGCGTCAGCCGCTGGAGGGCGCGGTACCACTCGTAGAAGAGGGTCGGCTCCACCCGGTCCGAGCCCGCGGTGCCGTCCCACGCGCGCAGCGTCCGCGCCACGTCGGCGCGGCCGCACGCCTCCGCGGCCCGCGCGGCCGCTTCCTTGGCCCACCGCGCGAACGCGTCGAGCGTGTCCATCTGCATCCGGCGCACGTCGTCGGGGGTGAAGGGCCCGCCGGCCTGCAGCATCTCGCGGATGCGCGCGGCCCGCCACGGCAGCCCCCAGTTCGCGGTGATGTAGTGCGGATAGGCGGGGCCTACTACGCGGTTGTTCGCGGTGACGATGAAGCCCTCGGGGGGGTTCAGTGCCCAGGGCAGCTCCTCGGGCGCGAGGTACCGGTCCCAGTGCCCCTCGTCGGTCCATCCGGGCGTGGGGAGGACCCCCTCGCCCGAACGGCGCACCGGCACCCGCCCCTGCATCCGGTAGCCGATGTTCCCGTCCACGTCGGCGTAAATCCAGCTCTGCTCCGGCACATCGAGGCCCCGAAGCGCGGTCGAGAACTCCGCCCAGTCCTTCGCGCGGTCCACGCCAAGCATACCGGTCAGCTCGTCGCTCGGCTCCTGCGCCGTCCAGCGCATCGCGACCGCGGTGTGCGGGTCCCGTCCCGGCACGTTCCGCTCGACCAGGGGGCCATGCGGCCCACGCAGGAGAGTGAAGGGCACGGCCGACGCCCCGCGCACTTGGATCGAGTCCCGCACCACCTCCAGCTCGACCCAGCTGGCTGGCGTCTCGATGGCCGACGAGTCGTCGTTGATGCGCTCGATCACGAAGTCCACGTCATCCACGCCGACGTTGGTCGCCCCCCACGCGATGCGGGCGTTGTGGCCGAGGACGACCGCGGGCAGGCCGGCGACAGTAGCGCCGACCACGTGGTAGCTCGGGCTCTCGATGGCCGCGAGGTACCAGAATGACGGCGCGCGCAGCGCCAGGTGCGGATCGTTAGCGAGGATCGGCTTCCCGGAACGGCTCTTCGCGGGACCGATGACCCACGAGTTCGACGCGCGCGACATCGCCGCCGCCTCGAGGACCTCCGCCGCGAGGGGCGGGATGTGGGGGATGTCCGCCGCCGAGAGGAGGGCGCTGGGCACCACGGACCTTGCCGCCGCCGAGCCGGACCGCGCGCCCCGGCCGCGCCGCGGCGGCCGCTCGCCGGGGAGGGTGTCCCAGTGAGCGGCGCCGTCCGGCAGGATCACCGGCCCGTCCTCGGCGTAGCCCGGGATGAGGTCCTTCACCCGCTCCCGGCCGACCTTCGCCGCTTCGCGCGCTAGCTCCAGCTCGAAGTCCGCGTTCACGACGTCCCACGCCAGCAGCCGTGCGACCTCCAGCGACTGCCGGGCGGTCCACGGCTCGGGGCTCAGGCGCAGCACCTGGAACTCGGGGGGCAGGGGCCGCTGGCGCCCCATGATCCACCGATTGACGCCGCGGACGTACGCGTCGAGCACCGCCCGCGTCTCCGGCGGGAGGAGCGCGAGGCTTCCTTCCGCCGCCAGCGGGATGTCGAGGCCCCGCAGGAAGCGGTCGCTCGAGACCGCGGCCGGGCCGAGGACTTCCGCGAGCCGCCCCTCGGCGGCGCGGCGGAAGAACTCCAGCTGCCAGAGGCGCTCCCGGGCGTGGAGGTACCCGAGCGCCGCGAATGCATCGAGGTCGGCCGACGCCGTGATGTGCGGGATCGCGAGGGAGTCGAACGTCACCGTCACGGAGTCGGCGAGGCCAGGGAGCGGCTCGCGGCCGCTGCGCGGCGGGTCGGAGCGATAGAGCACGAATGCGAGGATGGCGGCCAGCACCGCGCCGACCGCCACCAGGGAGACGAGGACGCGCCGCAGGATGGTCATGGCACCTCGATGAGCTGCTCGCGCCGCGTCCCCACCCCGACGTACCGCACCGGCGTGCCCGCCAACGCCTCGAGGCGCTCGACGTATCGCCGGGCCTCCGCCGGGAGGTCGGCCAGGCGCCGGGCGCCGGCGGTGGAGCGCCGCCAGCCCGGCAGCGCCTCGTAGACGGGGCGCACCCGGTCGAGCTCGGGGACCGTGTCGGGCATGTCGTCCACGCGCTCGCCGTCCAGCAAATAGTGGGTGCAGACGGGGATCGGATCGATCGTGTCGAGGATGTCGAGCTTGGTGACGGCGAGGTGGCTGAGGCCGTTCACGCGCGCCGAGTAGCGGAGCACCACCGCGTCGAACCACCCGCAGCGCCGGGGCCGCCCCGTTGTGGCGCCGTATTCCCCGCCGAGGGTGCGCAGGCGGTCCGCCTCCGCGGGCTCGGCCTCGCTCGGCAGGGGCCCGTTGCCGACCCGCGTGGTGTAGGCCTTCACGACGCCGAGGACGGCGTCGACCGACATCGGGCCGATCCCCGCGCCGGTGACGGCGCCGCCGGCGGTGGTGCTGGAGGAGGTGACGAAGGGATAGGTGCCGTGGTCCACGTCGAGGAGCGCGCCCTGGGCGCCCTCGAGGAGGACGTTCTCGCCCGACTGGAGCGCGGTCCACACGATCTTGCCGGCATCGGCCATGAACGGCAGGAGGCGCGGCGCGAGCTGCGCGAGTCCCGCCGTGACGCTCTCCGCGTCGCAGCGCTTCGCGGAGCCCCACTGCTGGAGCACGGCATTGGCGCGCTCGGCGCCGGAGCGAACCAGCGCCTCGGTGAGCGCGCGGTCGCGCAGGTCGCCGACGCGTACGCCCCTCCGACCGATCTTGTCCTCATAGGCGGGACCGATGCCGCGGCTGGTGGTGCCGATCTCGCGGCTGCGGGGGCTCTCCGCGTCGAGGAGCTTGTGATACGGGAGCACGAGGTGCGCGCGGTCGCTGATGGCGAGCCGGCCCTCGACACCCACGCCGCGCGCCACGATGGCGTCGATCTCGTGGAACAGCGTCTCCGCGTCGAGCACGACGCCGTTCCCGATCACGCACCGGGTCCCGGGGTGGAGGATGCCCGCGGGGATCTGGTGGAGCACGAACTCGCCGCCGGCGGTGTCCACGGTGTGCCCGGCGTTCGCGCCCCCCTGGTAGCGCACCACGAGCGCCGCGCGCTCGGCCAGGGCGTCCACGACCTTCCCCTTCCCCTCGTCGCCCCACTGCGCGCCGACCACCACCACACACCGCACGCCGCCGCCGAACATGGCGCGTCCCCTCAGGCCGCGGCCGCGAGGCCGGCCGCCGCGAGCAGCTCCGCCACTCGCACGCGCTGCTTCACGTCGAGGGGCTGGAGGGGCGCGCGCACCGGGCCGCCAGGGAGGCCGACAAGGTCCATCGCGACCTTGATCCCGGCGGGCCCCATCCCCCCCACGATCTCCTTGTTCGGCGCCACGAGGCGCTCCTGGAGCGCGCCGGCGGCGGCCAGGTCGCCGGCGCGGAAGGCGGCGTAGAGCCGCGCGCAGAGCGCCGGGGCAAAGCAGGCGACGCCGAGGACGCCGCCCGCGGCGCCAAGCTCGAGCGCCGGGTAGAGGAGCGACCCACTCCCCACCAGCCCCGCCGCGCGCGGCAGCGCGGCGCGGAAGCCGGCGAACACCTTCAGGTCACCCGAGGAGTCCTTGTAGCCGACGATCCGCTCGTGGTCAGCCAGCGCGCGGAGGGTGGCGTCCTGGAGCATCACGTGGGTGTACTTCGGGATGTTGTAGACAACGACGGGGACGGGGCTCGCGTCCGCCACGCGCCGGAAGTGGTCCGCGAACGCCGCGGGGGGCAGGAGCGAGGCGTAGTAGGCGGGCGGCCGGACCAGCACCGCGTCGGCGCCCGCGGCCGCCGCCTCTCGCGCGAGGCGCGCCGCCGCGCGGGTGGACTCGGTCCCGGTGCCTGCCACCAGCCAGCGGTCGTCCGGCACGACGTCGCGCAGCCACCCCACGGCGCGCACCAGCTCGGCGTCGTCGAGGAGGGGCGCCTCGCCGGTGGAGCCGGCCACCACCACCCCGTCGAGCCCCGCCGCGATCAGGTCACGCGCCTCCTGGCGGAGGAGGAGCGGCGCAACGTCGCCCGTCTCGGCGTCGAAGGGCGTGGTGAGAGGCGCGAAGATGCCGCCGGGCGCGGCCGCCCTCACGAGGGGAGGAGGCTGCTGAAGTCCGTCATCAGGCCGTCGGGCCCGGCACCCTCCGGCGGCGGCGCGGCGGGCGGCGGCGCAGGCGGCGCGGACATCCGTGCGGTCGAGAGACGCGACTTCCGTCGGAAGGTGCGCATCTGGAGCTCGAAGTCCGACGGATTGGAGGCGTGCGCCACGGCGGTCTCGTAGTCCACGGTGTTCTGCTGGACCAGGTCCATCAGATGCTGGTCGAAGGTCTGCATTCCGTACTGCTCGCGCCCCTCCGCGATGAATTCGCGGATCTCCGATGTGCGGTTCGCATCGAGGATGAGGTCGCGGATGGTGGCGGTGACGATCATCACCTCGAGCGCGGCCGCGCGGCCGTGCCCGTCGGCGCGGCGCAGCAACCGCTGCGACACCACCGCGTGCAGCGTGTCGGCGAGCCGCACCCGCACGATCTCCTGCTCCTCCGGCGGGAACATCGCCACGATCCGCGCCACCGTCGTGGTGGCGTCCGGCGTGTGGAGGGTGGAGATGAGGAGGTGGCCCGTCTCGGCCGCCTTCATCGCCGTGTCCACCGTCTCCGGGTCGCGCATCTCACCGATCAGGATCACGTCGGGGTCCTGCCGTAACGCCGCGCGGAGGCCGGTCCGGAAGCTCTCGGTGTCGGTGCCCACCTCGCGCTGGGTCAGCGAGCAGTTGACGTCGCGGTGCAGGAACTCGATCGGGTTCTCGAGGGTGACGATGTGCTTCTGCGCCGTGCGGTTGATCTGGTCGATCATCGCCGCCATCGTGCTGCTCTTGCCGCTCCCCGTGACCCCGGTGACCAGGATCATCCCCCGCTCCGCCGCCGCCACGGTCTGGAGGACCGGCGGCAGCTTGAGCTGCTCGAGCGTCGGTACCTCGAAGGGGATCACCCGCATCACGATCATGAACGACGACCGCTGCCGCAGGATGTTGACGCGGAAGCGGCCGATCCCTGGCGCTCCCCACGAGCAATCGTAGTCCATGATCTTGTCAATCCGCGAGCGGTCCTCCTCGCTCGGGATGAACCGCAGGGCGATGGCCTTCGTCTGCTCGGGCGTCAGCCGCTGCTTGGTCAGCGGCACCAGCTTGCCGTCGATGCGCGCTCGGAACACGTCCCCCGCCTTGATGTGCAGGTCCGACGCCCCGCGATCCACCGCCGCCTTGATGATCTTCTCCATCCGTCAATACCCC
>JBEKGT010000154.1:0-5519 GCA_050012655.1 Gemmatimonadales bacterium
ACCGCCCCGCGGCGGTGGACCAGCTCGTCCAGCTGGCGGCCAAGGCGGGGGTGGGGATCCACGCCGAGCCGGGCGTGATGGATGTGACGGGCATCGTGCGCCGCGGCGTCGAGGCCGCCCAGCACGCGCGGGCCCGGACGGTCCTGGTGGACACGGCGGGCCGCCTGCAGATCGACGAGGAGATGATGGGCGAGCTGGTGGCCCTCAAGGCCGCCGTGCCGCCCCACGAAGTGCTCCTCGTGGCCGACGGAATGACGGGGCAGGACGCCGTCCGCATCGCGCAGGGGTTCCACGCCGCGCTGGGCATCACGGGTGTGGTGCTGACGAAGATGGACGGCGACGCCCGCGGGGGCGCGGCGCTCTCGGTCTACGCGGCGACGCAGGCGCCGATCAAGTACATCGGCACGGGGGAGTCGCTCGAAGGGCTCGAGCCGTTCCGGCCGGACCGCATCGCGGGCCGGATGCTGCAGATGGGCGACGTGCTGACGCTGGTCGAGAAGGCGGAGCAGTCGCTCGACCGCGACAAAGCGGAGCTGCTCGCCAAGAAGGCGATGTCGAAGAAGGGGCTCGACCTGGAGGATTTCCTGGTCTCGCTCCGCGAGATGCACAAGCTCGGGCCGCTGGAGTCGCTGGTGGGGATGCTGCCCGGGATGAACAAGCAGGCGATGCAGGCGGTGAAGGGGGCGGACCCGAAGCGGCTTAAGCACGTGGAGGCGATCGTGCTCTCCATGACCCCGGCGGAGCGGCGGGACCCCTCGCTCCTCGACGGGTCGCGCCGGGCGCGGATCGCCCGCGGGTCGGGGAGGCCGGTGTCGGAGATCAACCGGCTGCTGGCGCAGTTCAAGGAGATGGGCAGGTTCATGAAGGGCGCGAAGAGCGCGAAGGGCCTGAATCGGCTGGGCCGAGGAGCATTCTGAGATGTCACTGAAGATCCGCCTGAAGCGCGTGGGCAGGAAGAACCAGCCGGCGTACCGTATCGTGGTCGCCGACTCGCATTCGCCGCGGGACGGGACCGTGGTGGCGGAGATCGGCCACTACAGCCCCCGCAGCAAGAGCGCGCAGTTCGACGTGAACGTCGAGCAGGCGCGCGCGTGGATCGCCAAGGGCGCGACGCCGTCCGAGACGGTGGAGTCGCTGCTCAAGAAGGCCGGCTGCTTCCCGGCGCCGGCGCCCAAGCAGGCGTAGGCGCGGTGAGCGGGCCGACCTACCTGGTGGTCGGCCTCCTGAAGAAGCCGCACGGGATCAAGGGCGAGGCCCTGATCTATCCCGTGACGGACGAGCCGGAGGCGGTCTTCCGCGTGGGCCGCATCTTCGCGGTGGTGGACCGCGACGGGGTGCCGACGGGGCAGGAGCTGGTGATCGCGCGGGTGCGGCCGTTCCACCGCGCGTGGCTCCTCCACTTCGAGGGGTTCGAGGACCGGACCCCGGTCGAAGGGCTGCGGGAGCGGTACCTTGCTCTCCGCCCCGAGGACGTGCGGGAGCTGGGGCCGGGCGAGTTCTACTACCACGAGCTGGTCGGGATGGTGGTGGAGACGGGTGGGGCGGCCGGCGAAATGGTGGGCACGGTGAGCGAGGTGATCGAGGCGCCGCAGGGGCCGCTGCTCAACGTTAAGGGTCCTGCGAAGGAGCACCTGATCCCGTTCGCCCCGTGGCTGGTGCGGCGGGTGGACCGCGCGGAGCGGCGGATCGAGATCGCGCCGCCGCCGGGGCTCCTGGAGGTGTAGGTGCTCGACATCACGGTCGTGACGCTCTTCCCGGAGTTCTTCGCGGGGCCGCTGGCGACGAGCATCCCGGGGCGCGCGGCCACCAAGGGGCTGGTGCGGTACCGGGTGGTGGACCTGCGGGTTTACACGCACGACCGGCACCAGACCGCCGACGACGAGCCCTACGGCGGGGGCGCGGGCATGGTCCTCAAGCCCGGGCCTTTCTTCGAGGCGCTGGATGCCCTGGCGGTGCCGCCGCCGGTGGTCCTCCTCTCGGCGCGGGGAAAGGCGTTCGGGCACGACGAAGCGGTGCGCTACTCGGTGGGGACGCACCTGACCCTGTTGTGCGGACATTACAAGGACGTGGACCAGCGGGTCGCCGATCACCTGGCCACGGAAGAGCTGTCGATCGGCGACGTGGTGCTCTCGGGCGGGGAACCCGCCGCGCTCTGTGTGGTGGACGCGGTGGTGCGGCTCCTCCCCGGCGCCCTCGGCGACCACGAGTCGGCGCAGACCGATTCGTTCTACGAGGGGCTGCTGGCGCCGCCGTCGTACACGCGGCCGCCGGAATACCGGGGACACACCGTGCCGGAGGTCCTGCTGTCCGGCGATCACGCCAGGATCGCCAGGTGGCGGCAGGCGGAAGCGGAACGACTGACGCGGGAGCGGCGCCCGGACCTGTGGGATCGCCACACCGCACTGACGGGGGAGTGACGATGGACCGGCTAGCGAAGTTCGCGCGCGAGGGGATGCGGGAGGACCTGCCCGACTTCCGCCCCGGCGACACCGTGAAGGTGATGGTACGCGTCCGAGAGGGGGAGAAGGAGCGCCTCCAGGCGTTCGAGGGCGTGTGCGTGGCAAAGAAGGGCGGCGGGATCAGCGAGACGTTCACGGTGCGGAAGGTGTCCGCGGGCGTGGGCGTGGAGCGGATCTTCCCGATCCACTCGCCGAACGTGGGGTCGGTGGAGATCGTGCGGCACGGCAAGGTCCGGCGCGCGAAGCTCTACTACCTGCGCCGGCTGACGGGCAAGGCCGGCCGCATCAAGGAGCACCGCGAAGGTTGATGTGCTCGGCCGGCCGGTCGAGCTGGCGTGGTTCGCCCGCGGCGTCCGCCGGCTCGCCGGCGTGGACGAGGCGGGCCGCGGGCCGCTGGCGGGCCCGGTGGTCGCCGCCGCCGTCCTCGTGACCCCCGAGACGCCCCGTCTCGAAGGGGTGAACGACTCCAAGCAGGTCCCCCGACGCCGCCGCGAGCAACTCGCGGCGGCGATCGTTTCCACCCTCCCCGTCGGCGTCGGCGCCGCGAGCACCCGCGAGATCGACCGCCTCAACATCCGGGTGGCGACGGCGCTGGCGATGCGCCGCGCCGTGCTGCATCTCCCCGAGGGGATCGAGGCGCTGCTCGTTGACGGGCTCCCGATGCCGGAGATCGGCTTCCCGCACGAGGCGCTGGTGGGGGGCGACCGCCGGAGCTACGCCATCGCCTGTGCGAGCATCGTCGCCAAGACCGTCCGCGACCGCCTGATGCGCCGTCTCGCGGTGCGCTACCCGGAGTACGGCTGGGAGCGGAACTGCGGCTACGGCACGCCGCACCACCGCGCGGCGCTGGAGCGCTGCGGGGTGACTCCCCACCACCGGCGCAGCTTCGCGCCGGTCATCCAGCGGATCCTGCTCTAGCGCCGGGCGGCGGGCTGCCGCTAACGCCGCCCGTAGGGCATCACCGACATGTAGCAGGGGTACTGGTTGCACCCGGTGATCGTGTATTCCAGCCGGAAGAACGCGCCGTTCTGCGCGACCGCCACGGTGATGCGCGGCGTCTTCGAGCCGCTCGTGTCGGCGGCGACGATGTGGTCGTTCGCGTCGAACAGGCGCAGGGTGATCGCCGTGACGTCGTTGTCCCCGGCCGCGGCGATGACGTAGGTGCCGCGGGTCCAGTTGAAGTTCTGGTTCTGGGGCTCCGGCCTCGCGAACCGGCCGTTGATCATCTGCCTGGTCTCATAGTAGCTCGGTCCGAGCTCGCGCTTGACGAGACTGAGCTGGCTGTCGGATTGGGCCATGTACTGCGCTTGGGCGGGCGCCTTGGGGGCCGCTGCGCACGTGACGGCGGCGGCGATCAGGGCGGAGGCGAACGCGGTTCGCATTCGGTCGCTCCAGGAGAGAGGTATGGGATCGACGAGTGTCGGCCAATGTTCGAGCCCGCCGCCGTCGCCGCAAGGGCAGCCGCCCCGTCATTGACGACTCTTTCATGTGTGATTGCGTGGGAAGCACGAAGGGCCGGCAACTCGCCGGCCCTCGTGCAACTGGTGCACGGTGTGCGGTCAACGGTGACCGGTCAACGGTGCGTCGGTCAGCGGTTCGCCAGGACCTGTACGCCCCACGCGCACGGATTCGCGTTGCAGGTGACCATCTCGACGGCGAGGCGGTAGCGACCGGCCGATGGGGCGGTGAACTCGAGGATGGGGGTGTTGTTCTGCTGCACGTCCTCGGCGAGCTTGGCGCCGCTGGGGCCCCAGATGCGCATGTCGATGTCGGGGCAGTTCTCGTCGCACACGCCGACGATGGCGTAGCGCACGCCCGCCTGGAGGTCCACCGTCCTGTTTTCGGTCGCCTTGCCGTTGAGGACGCCCATCAGCGGCTCCCCTTGGGGGCGGGCGCCACGGGCGCGGCCGGCGGCGGCGCGCAGGGCAGCGCGGATCTGCTGCTGGTAGGAGGCCTGGGCGGCGGCCTCCGTGGCGAAGACGCAGCCGAGGGCGAGGGCCAGCAGGGCGGGGACCAGGGTGCGCTTCATCGCGGTGCTCCGGCGAAGGTGCGTGTGGTAGTGCTCCCGGCAATGTCCGGTGGTACCCCCGAGGGCGCAAGGTCGTTCGTCACATGCGGGAGCGTGATGCTGCGCTCCCGCATTGGCTTCGTAGAGCCGCCATCCGACCGCCTTGGCAGGCACTGACCGGCAAACACTACGGCGAACATCCGCGACCTTGAGGACCCCCTCTCGAGATCCCAAAGCCAGGCTGGTGGAGGCGAGGGACGATACACGACACCCACCCTCAACGTTCCTGCGCGTGGACGGGCGCTCCTAATTCCCCTGGATTTCGCCCCGTGCGATGCCCCCTCACCTCATCGATCCGCGAGCAGTCGCCCCGCCATTTCCGCAGAAGAACCACGCTCAGCCGCCGTTCATGCGTCTGCGAGGTGCTGGCGCGGCCTGCGGGCATCGGCGCAGCGCTTGCGGTCCGCGCCGCGCACATGCATATGGTGCGGGACCTCGCAGCGTGCGGGTGGTCCGCGCTGCGGGGCATACGAATTAGGCTGCGGGAGCCTATGACCCGAGTAAGACAGCCGGCTGCCGATCAGTCCGCGCACGAAGCGGCCTTGTCCCTCGGCGACCCGCTCCTAGCCCTGCTCCGCGAGCGGCTCCGGTTCGCCAAGCCGCGCCAAGTGGCGCTGCTCTGTCTCCTCGCGCACGGTTTGGCCGTGCTCCTGCAGTTTGGATACGCATACCTAACCCACACCTTCACAGTTCTCCAGGAATTCTGGGGCTGGCACCCGGGATGGCAGGATCCCTCTAAGCTGCTCGCGTGGACGACGTACACTGTTGTGGTGAGCCCTGTGGCATGGGGTTTCTATGCGTGGATGGATGTTGCCCCTGCCCGCACCTTCCACCAGCTCGAACAGCGGAACCTGTTGGGTTCGCGCTCGCAGAGCGCGGACGCCCGCATCCGCGAACGAGTCCAGAGGGGCTTCAACACCCCCTTGTGGTCCTGGCTTTCGACAGGAATCAGCGTTGCGGCGGCCATCTTTGCGTTAGCCTGGTGGTTCCCA
>JBEKGT010000155.1:0-5518 GCA_050012655.1 Gemmatimonadales bacterium
GCGCGCGAGCATGAGCACCACGGCGAGCTTGACGAACTCCGAGGGCTGGCCGAGCCGGTGGCCGCCGATGGCGATCCAGGACTTCGAGGACGCGGCGGTCCCCGCGCCGGTACCGACGGCGAGGGTGACGAGGAGAACGACCAAGGCCACACCGTAGAGCGCCGGCGCCGTCCATTCGAGGAGGCGCGGCGAGACGCGCTGCACCAGGAGCGCCACGACCACGCTGAGGGCGAGCCAGACCAGCTGGCGCTCCCACACGTGGGCCGCGGCGCTCGGCACGTCGGTCTGGCCCGCGGAGTAGAGGATCAACAGGCCGTAGACCGAGAGCGCCAGCGTCGTAGCGATGAGGGGGCGGTCGAAGCGTGCGGAGGCGTTCACCGGTCGGTCCGCGCGGGGATGGGCGTGCGCGCGCGCCGCGGGCGGTGCGGCTGGACGGTATCCACCTCCGCCGGCGACGGATTGGAGTCCTCGGGGATGGCGAGGGGTATGGGCCCGTTTCGACCGCCGCGGGTACTGTCGGGGCCCAGGAGGTAGTGCTCGATGACGCGGGCGACGATCGGCGCCATCGCCGTCCCGTGGAGACCGAACTCGAGGATCCCCCCCACCACGACCCGCGGGCTGTCCGCGGGGGCGAAGCCGATGAACCATCCATGGTCGGGGCCCCCGGGGTTCTGGGCGGTCCCGGTCTTCCCGGCGAGGCGGATGCTCGCGAGCCGCGCGCCGCGCGCCGTCCCCTGCTCCACCACCGCGATGAGCGCCTCCCGCATCGCCGCGAAGGTGCTCTCCGGCACCTCGAGCCGCCGCGCCGGGGCCGGCGGGCCCTCGACGATGCGCGGCACGAGGATGGTGCCTCCGTTGGCGATGGCGCCGTAGAAGCGCACCATGTTGATGAGCGTCTGGGCGTCCTCGCCCTGGCCGATGGCGAGGTTCAGGGCCACCGTGCTCGTCCAGTGCCCGCGGCCGTAGACCCGGTCGTAGTAGCCGATGTCGGGGGGGAAGGCGGGCCGGATCTCTCCCGGCAGGTCCACCCCGCTCACGCTGCGGAAGCCGAGCAGGTTGCCGTCCTCGAGGAGCACGCGGACGGTGATGAGCCGGCCCAGCTGGTAAAAGTACACGTCGCAGGAGGCGGCGATCGCCTGCTCGAGCGTGAGCGAGCCGTGGCCCGCCGGCTTCCAGCACTTGAACACCCGGTCCCCGACCTGGAGGCCGCCGGTGCACGGGATGGGCATCCGGGTGGCGGGGGTCACGAGGCCGCGCCGGAGTGCGATGGTCGCGGTGGCCAGCTTGAAGGTCGAGGCGGGCGGATACCGCGTAGAGATCGCGCGATCGAGGAGCGGGCGCGCCTCGTCGGTATTGAGCTGCTCCCACAGCTGCGGGTCGATGCCTCCCACGAAGGCATTCGGGTCGTACGACGGGCTCGAGTAGAGCGCGAGGACGTGGCCGGTGTGGGGGTCCATCGCGACGATCGCGCCGCGCTTGCCGGCCGGGAACACACTGGCCACGAAGCGCTGGAGATCGAGGTCGATCGTGGTGCGGAGCGCGCGGCCGGGCACCGGCGCGAGGGAGGCGGCAGCGCCTTCCTCCCGCACCACGCGGCCGAGGGCGTCCACCTCCACGAAGCGCACCCCGTCCTGGCCCGTGAGCGAGTCCTCGTATTCGCGCTCGAGCCCCTCCTTGCCGACGATGGAGCCCACCCGGCGCGAGGCGAACTGCTCTGTGCCCAGCTCCTCCTCGCCCACCTCCCCGACGTACCCCACGAGATGGGCGACGATCGAGCTGTCGGGGTAGAGCCGCTTGGGCTCGCGCTGGATGACGAGCCCCGGGAAGAAGGGACGGCGCTCCTCGAGGCGCGAGACGACGTCGAAGGGCGCGTCCTTGAGCACAAGCGCCGGCTCGTAGGGCATGGCGCGGTAGCGGGCGAGCACACGCTCCTCCGGCACCACGCGCGGCGCGATGACCTCCCCTACGCGCTGCAGCATGGACCGGAGGGAATCCTCGTTCGACGCCAGGAGCGACACCGAGTAGCCGGGTACGTTCTCGGCGATGACCTCGCCGCGCCGGTCCACGATGAGGCCCCGCGCCGCGGGGAGCGGGATCGGCCGCAGGCGATTGGTCGTGGCCCGCATCTCGTAGCGGCCGTGCTGGAGGACTTGGAGGCGGAAGAACGCGCCGCCGAGGACGACGAACACGCCAAGGAGAACGTGGCGCGCCAGCGCGCCCCGCTGGGCGACGAGGAACGGGTGGAAGGCGTTCCGGCCGCTCACACCGGGCGCTGCCGGAGCCAGCCGCGGAAGACGAGCAGCGTCACGGCCGCGGCGGCGGCGGTCGAGAGGGCGGCCAGGGGTGAGAAGGCGAGGAGCTGCCACGCCAGGGCGCCGCCCTGGAGCTGGTGCGCGGCCAGGACCTCGATGGCGTCACGGACCCACGACGCGACGAAGACGAAGACCGCGGTCACGAGGAGATTGTCGGCGAAGACGACGGCCTTCAGCCAGCCCGCCCCGTACCCGACCGCCGTGAGCGCGAGGGTGGCGGCGCCGAAGGCAGCGGGCGCGACGGCGTCAGTCATGAGGCCGACGAGGAAGCCGGCGATGGTGCCGCCCAGCGGGCGCACGCGGATGGCGAAGAGGAGCAGCGCGATGAGGACGAAGTCGGGGGCGAAGCGCGGGTCGCCGAGGCGCGGACGGAGCGCGAAGTGCACCGCCACGAGGAGAGCGAGCACCAGCGCGACCTTGATCCGCGCTTCGGAGACCCTCACGGGCGCTCCGGCGGCGCGGGCCGCAGGGCCCGCCGGCGCGCTGGCGGCGGGAGGACCCGCATGCCGGAGGAGTCCCGCACGAGCACGAGGCTGTCGGGGAGCGCGCGCACCGAGTCGAACGCGGCGGTGAGGGTGTCCGACGCGCGAGTGGGCTCGAGCACGATCACGTGCGCGGCCTCGGAGGGATGCACGGCCGGCCGGAGCAGGTAGGTCCGCTCCCATCCGGCGGCCTCGCTGAGGACTCCCTGCACCGTTCCGAGGGGAATCCCGCGCGGGAAGACGCCGCCAAGCCCCGACGAGACGACCCGCGTGCCGGGCAAGAGCTGCTCCCTGTACGGCACGCCGACCAGCTCCATCACCTCGCCCGAGATCTCGCCGCGGCGCGAGCGCACGATGCCGTAGATCGCCGTCCCCTCCACCATCGCGCTGGCCCGGAAGTCGGGATGGGTCCAGGCGAGGGCCACGCTGGTGTGCGCATCCACGTTCCGGACCACACCGAGGAGCCCGCGCGCCGCCAGCACGGGCGCGAACGGCTCCACCTTCGCGTCACTGCCGGCGGAGAGGAGGAGCGTCGTCGCGTCGGCGACGCCCGCCTGATGCAGGACCTCTGCGGTCACGAACCCGTGGCCGACACGCCCGGCCAGCCCCAGCAGCGCGCGCAGCCGCAGGTTCTCGGCGCGCAACTCGGGGAGGAAGGTCGTCTCGAGGAGAAGCGAGTCGCGTTCGGCGCGGACGAGGGTCAGCCGCTCGCGGGACTCCGCCGCCTGCGAGGAGGCGCGCTGGAGCGCGAGGACGGGGAGCAGCACCGTGCGGCGCAGCGCGCCCGCGACCGGCTCGCGCAGCCCCGCCGGCAGCGCGAGGGCCACCAGGCTCAGGACGAGACAGGCCCCGAAGACCGCGGTGTCGGCGCGGGACGCGTAGCGGTCGGGACCGAGGGCCACGGAGGGCTAGGTGGAGAGGACGCTGCGGTACTTCTCGGGATCGTCGAGGATGCGGCCGGTGCCCCGCACGACGCAGGTGAGCGGGTCCTCGTCCACGTGGATCGGGAGACCCGTCTCGGCGGCGAGCAGGGCGTCGAGCCCCCGGATGAGGGCGCCGCCGCCCGTCATCACGATGCCGCGGTCCACGATGTCGCTCGCCAGCTCGGGAGGCGTGATCTCCAGCGCCCGCCGCACCGCATCCACGATCTGTTGCACCGGCTCCTGGATCGCCTCGCGGATCTCGCTCGAGTGCACCCGCACCGTCTTCGGGATCCCGGAGACGAGGTCGCGCCCCTTGACCTCCATCTCCCGCTCGTCGCCCACCGGCGCCGCGCTCCCGATCTCGATCTTGATCCGCTCGGCGGTCGGCTCGCCGATCAGCAGGCTGTAGTTCTTCCGCATGAACTGCACGACGGCGGTGTCCATCTCGTCGCCGCCGGTCCGGATCGAGGTGTCGCTGACGATCCCCGAGAGCGCGATGACCGCGATCTCGGTGGTCCCGCCGCCGATGTCGATCACCATGTTCCCCGTCGGCGTCTCGATCGGCAGCCCCACGCCGATGGCCGCCGCCATCGGCTCGGCGACCATGTACACCTCCTTGGCGCCGGCGCTCTGCGCACTATCGCGGACCGCGCGCTTCTCCACCTCGGTGATCCCGCTCGGCACACAGACGATCACCTTCGGCTTCACCCGGAAGACGTGCTTGTTGATGATCGTCGAGAGGAAGTACCGCAGCATCTTCTCGGTGACGTCGAAGTCCGCGATGACGCCGTCCTTCATCGGCCGCACGGCGAGGATGCCGTCCGGCGTGCGGCCCAGCATCCGCTTCGCCTCGAGCCCGATCCCCTTGATGCGCCCCGTGGACTTCTCGATGGCCACCACCGAGGGCTCGTTCAGCACAATCCCTTCGCCGCGCACGTAGATCAGGGTGTTGGCCGTACCGAGGTCCACCGCGATCTCGTTCGCGGGAAAGATGGAGCCCGGCTTCCAGCTGAAAAAGGGCATGCCTGAACGCGTCCGAATCCGTTCCGGGGGATTGAGGTGGAGGCCCAGTGGGAGCGGCGTAAGTCGTTGCCCGGACTAAGTTAGCCCGCGCCCGGGCGGTGGGCAAGGTTGCGCTTGCCCTTCCGCGCCCGCCCGGGTATCGTGGCTCCATGCCCCCCACAGCGACGCGCCAGATCGCGGTCGTCGACGGCGACCTCTGCGACGCCTGCGGCCTCTGCCTGCCGCTCTGTCCGCCGGAGGCGATCCACCTCAGCCGCCGCGGCCTCACGGTGGACCCGGTGCGCTGCACCGGCTGCGTGAAGTGCATCGCTCCGTGCCCCGTGGGCGCTCTCCGGATGGTGGATGCGTAAGGCGGACGTGCTGGTGGTCGGCGGCGGCCCAGCCGGGCTGGTCGCGGCGTGGGAGGCCGCCCTGCACGCCCCGGGCGCCGCGGTGACCATCCTGGAGCGCGACCGGGCCGTCGGCGCGCCGGTCCGGTGCGCGGAGGGCGTGGGCGCCGCCGGAATCCGGGAGTTCCTCGACCCCGAGGGGGCGCCCTGGGTCTCCCGCCGCATCACGAAAGTGATCTTCGTGGCCCCCGACGACACCGAGGTCGTGGTGGCGGGAGGGGAGGTAGGCTACATCCTCGACCGGACCCGCTTCGAACCCGTGCTCGCGGAGCTCGCAGCGCGCGCCGGCGCCGAGGTGCTCCTCGGCACGGAAGCCGCAGGCCTGCGCCGCAGCGGCGACGGCTGGGAGGTGACGGTCCGCTCGGCGAAGGGCGAGGAGCGGTGGCAGG
>JBEKGT010000156.1:0-5441 GCA_050012655.1 Gemmatimonadales bacterium
CTGCAGATACCGCTCCGCTCCGCCGCCGACGCCTCGGGTCCAGTTGGCGATCGCAATGCGCAAGGCCGTCACTCCTTCGGATGCTGACGCCGAGCTAGAGGGTGGCGACGGGCGCGCCCTGGCGCAAGGCGCGCCTCCCGCGGTCGCCGGGGTACGCCCCGCACCCTAGATTCCACTGGACCTGCCCTCCGAGGAGACCGCCGTGCTATTGCGTCCCCTGCCAGTTGCCTAGCCCGCCCGCGATGCGTCCCACCCTCAGCCTCGCGGCGCACGCCACCCCCCGGGCGGGCGGACAGGGTGTGAACCTCTGGCAGGTCCTCACCGGACTCAGCGACGCCTTCCAGATCGAAGTCTACGCCGCCGGTCCCGTTCCTCTGGGACGGGGGCAGGTCGCGCCCCCATCCCGACGCGCGTCGGTGCTCCTGCAAATCCCGGTTGCGCGGCGGCGCCGCGATCTCGCCTCGCTGTGGCAGGAGGTCGACTTCGACCGCTGGGTCTCGCGCCGCGTCGGCGCCCCGGCACTGTTCCACGGCGCGACCGGGCAGTCGCTTCGCACCCTGCGCGTCGTCCGCGCGCGGGGCGGGCGGACGGTCTTGGACGTCGTCAACCTCCACGCCGACGTCGAGGAGGATGCCTACCGCCGCGAGTGCGCCGCCGTCGGCGTGCGCTCGCCCATGCACCCCCAACGGGCGGAGCGGGTGCGCCTCGAGTATCGCGAGGCCGACCTGATCCGCGTCATGAGCGAGCGGGCACGCCGCACCTTCCTCGAACGCGGGATGCCCCACGAGCGTCTGGTGGTCGTGGCGCCGCATTACGACCTGGCGGAGTTTCCCGGCGGTCCGGGGTCGCCGGGGCGGTTCCGCATCAGCTGCGTGGGCGCGATCGAGCCGTGGAAGGGCTTCCGCTACCTGCTCGACGCGTACCGCAAGCTCGCGCTGAGGGACGCGGAGTTGGTGTTCTGGGGCGGGACGACGAGCCGACCCGTCGCGCGGATGCTCGGGGCCGCCTGTTCCCGTGACCCGACGATCGCCGTGCGTCCGGTCGATGTACGCGTCTTCGGCTACGACCGTGTCTATGGCGCGTCGAGCATCTTGGTCCATCCGTCGCTGACGGACGGCTTCGCATTTGTTGTGGCGGAAGCCATGGCGTCGGGCATCCCCGTTATCGTGTCGGATCGCACGGGGGCGGCCGATCTTGTCGAGGAGGGGCGCACCGGCTTCGTGGTCCCCGCCGGCGACGCGGGGGCGATCGCGGAGCGCCTCGAGTGGGCGCACGCCCACGACGCCGTGCTGCGAGAGATGGGGCAGCGCGCGCGGGCCGCTGTCGGCGCGCTCACTCTCGAGCGCTTCCGCAGCACGTACGTCCCGCGCCTAGAGGCTCTTCTCTGATGGCGAGTGGGCCCTCCGGGGTTCGAACCCGGGACCAACGGATTATGAGTCCGCCGCTCTAACCACCTGAGCTAAGGGCCCGGAACTGTCAGATCACCCCTCCCCGCCGGAACATCCCCGCCGGGTCGTACTGCCGCTCGTAGAGGTCGAGGACCTCCTCGCGCGTAACCACGGCCACGCCCGACTTCGCGACCTCGATCCCCGCGGCGTAGTTCGCCAGCTCCGCCGCCTCGCGGACCTGCGCCCCCGCCGCGAGCGCCGTCCCTGCCCACGCCGTCACCGTGTCCCCGGCGCCGGAGACGTCGTACACCTGCCGCGCCATCGTGGGGATCCGCGTGAGCGCGCCGTCCCGCCCCACCAGCACCATCCCGTCCGGGCCGAGGGTGAGGAGGAGGTTCTGCACGTCGAGCCGCTCCATCGACTGCGGGAGGGCGTCGGGGTGCTCGAGGTCCACCGCCGCCCCGAGCGCCATCTCCAGCTCGCGCCGGTTGGGCTTGAAGAGCGTCGCGCCGCCGTACGCGAAGAAGTTGCGGAACTTGGGGTCCACCACCGACGGGATGCCGCGCTTCTTCGCGGCCGCGTGCACCGCCTCGATCAGGGCCGGCGTGAGAACGCCCTTGTTGTAGTCCTCGAACAGCACGGCGTCGGCGTCCGCGATGAGCCGGCGCGCGTTCGCGATCAGCGCGGCCTCGGCCTCGCTGTCGAGGGCGCGGTCCTCCTCCTCGTCGATGCGCACCAGCTGCTGCCCGCGGGCCACAACGCGCGTCTTCGACGTGGTCGGCCGTGCGGCGAGGCCGAGGAGCCCCTCGTCCGAGATGCCCGCCGCCTCGATCGCGGCGCGGAGCTGCTGGCCCCGCCGGTCGTCGCCGATCGTTGCCACGAGCGAGACGTGCGCGCCGATCGCCGCCACGTTCGCCGCCACGTTCGCCGCGCCCCCCACTGCGTGCCGCCGCTCGTGCACCGTCACCACGGGGACGGGGGCCTCCGGCGAGATGCGGTCCACGTCGCCGAGGAGGTACACGTCGAGCATCGCGTCGCCCACGACGACGATGCGCCGCTGCCGCATGCCGCCGAGGATCGCCATCACGCGTTCGCGAGGTATCACGGAACGCCCTCCAGGAGGTTGGCCGCCAGGACGCCGATCTCGAGGCAGGACGTTAGCCCCGGCGACTCGATGCCGACAAGGTTGACCCAGCCCGGCCGGCTGCGGTCCGACTCCTCGCGGATGACGAAGTCCCGGACGGGCTCGCCCGGGCCCTGCAGCCTGGGACGGATCCCCGCGAGGTCGGGCGCCAGGTCGTCGGGCGAGAGGCCCTCGAGGTACCGCGAGACCGCCGCGTAGAACGTCGCGCGCAGCCCCTCGTCCACGCCGTAGTCCTGCCGCCGGTCGGGAAGGTACTCGAGGTCGGGGCCGAGCCGCACGCCGCCCGCGAGGTCGAGCGTCACGTGGATGCCCAGAGTCTCCTTCGTCGGGGCGGGGTAGATCAGGTGGCTCGCGAGGTGGCTCTTCCCGGGCGCGATTCGGAAGTAGTGGCCGCGCGCGTACCGCTGGCGGTAGCCGCACGCTTCCACGTCGAACCCGGCCAGCCCCGCGACGGTGTCGGCGTCGAGGCCCGCTGCGTTCACCACCCACGGCGCCTCGATGGCCGCCGTCTCCCCGCTCTCGTCGCGCGCCGTGATCCGGTGGCCGCCCGCGACCGCGTCCACGCCGCACACCTCCTGCCGCCACGCCACCGACGCGCCGTTACCCTCGGCGTCGGCCAGGAGCGAGGCCATCAGCGCGTGGGAGTCCACGATCCCGGTGTCGGGGGACCAGAGCGCCGCCGTGCAGCGCACGTGCGGCTCCAGGGCGCGGACCTGCGCGCGCGTGAGCGGCTCCAGCGTGCGGACGCCGTTCGCCTCCGCCAGCGCGCGGAGCTGCGCCAGCTTCGGCTCCTCGTCGCCCGCCGCCGCGACGATCAGCTTCCCGAGTCGCCGGTGGGCGACACCTTTGGCAGCGCACCAGGCGTACAGGCTGGCGTTCCCGCGGACGCAGAGCGTCGACTTGAGGCTCCCCGCCGGGTTGTAGATCCCGGCGTGCACCACCTCGCTGTTGCGGCTGCTGGTCTCGACGCCGAACCGCTCGTGGCGCTCGAGGATGACGACCGAGCGCCCCCGCACGGCGAGTTCCCGTGCACAGGCGAGCCCGACGACCCCGGCTCCGATGACGATCGCGTCGCAGTCCACGAGGTCTCCCACTGGGGGGCTCACGCCGTCCTTGCCCAACTCACCGGAAATCTATAGCGTGGGCCTGCACCGCGAGACACCGGCTTGCGCGACAGCGTCGCCTACAGCCGGATCCTGCGCCGCGAGGCCCGAGGGATGTGATCGGCGCGCTGCTGAGACCTCATTACCTGTGGCGACCGGCTTGGGCGGCCCGCCGGGCTCTGCGAATCTTCCAGACGCCGCCGGCCCAAGCGTCGGTTGGACTCCCCTGGGGCTCGCGGCTTCGCGTGAGACCCCGTGAAGTCATCGGGGCCGCGCTCTGGTACCACGGGGTGTACGATCTGTCCGTGTCCGAGGCCCTTTGGCGCCTGCTTGACCTCGGCGACACGGCGATCGATGCCGGCGCGAACATCGGGTACATGACCAGCCTCATGGCTCGCCGAATTGGGCCCACCGGCCATGTGCTTGCGGTGGAGCCGCATCCTGAACTCTACCCACTGCTCCTTGATAACATCCGCTTGGCCGCTGAGGGCTCGTCGTGCGCCCGCGTGGAGGCCGTGCAGGCCGCGCTGGGCGAACGAGACGGTGACGCCGTGCTGGCGTGGGGTGAGGACTTCGTCTCGAATGCCGGCACCGCACGTGTGGTGGAGGGCGACGTGTTGTCGGTGCACGCGGCGAAGGTGCCGCTGCGTCCCCTGGACGATCTCGTCAGCTGGCCGCTGGTGAGCCTGCTGAAGCTCGATGTGGAAGGGTACGAAGCGCGGGTGCTGCGGGGGGCGGGACGATTGCTGTCCGAGCGACGGATCACGCACATCGTCTACGAGGACCATGTGGGGCCTGGCAGTGACGTCCAGCGCTCGCTGGCTGATCACGGATATGTGTCGTTCGCCCTTGGCTGGCGGCTCTGGGGGCCGGTGATCGCGCCGGCCGCCCTCGGCAGTCTCGCCCATCCGTGGGAGCCTCCGAGCTACATCGCGACGCTGCAGCCGGAGATGGTTCGGCAGCGAATGGCACGATGCGGCTGGAGGGTTCTCTAGCCACCACGTCCTGCGCACCACCCCCTGCCCACCACTGCGCGTCTGCTCACTACTGGGCACCGAGATGCTGAGTACGGGCCGACGGCTGACGGATGGCGGCTGACGCCGTAGATTCGCCCCGGTGCGCCGCCCCCACCCGTATCTCGTCCTCCTCGCCGCCGTGCTGGCGGTGTCCTGGGCGGCGCCCCTCATCCGGCTCACCGCGGCGCCACCCCTCGCCATCGCCGCGTGGCGGCTGACGTTCGCCTCCTTGGTGCTGCTTCCCCTCTTCGTGCGGCCGGCCCCGCGGGCGGGATGGCGCGCGCTGGGCCCTCGCGAGCGGGGGATCGCCGTCCTTGCCGGCGTCGCGCTCGCGCTGCACTTCGCGGCGTGGATCACCTCCCTCCGCCTCACCAGCGTCGCGGCGTCCGCGGTGCTCGTGGCGCTCTCGCCGGTCTTCGCGTGGCTCCTCTCGGCGATCTTCCTCGGTGAGCGGCCGACGCGGCTCCAGGGCGCGGGCATCGTGCTCGGCGTCGTGGGCGCGGCGGTGATCGCGCTCGGCGGCGCGCGCAGCGGCGGCCGGGCGGTGCTGCTGGGCGACCTGTTGGCGCTGGTAGGCGCGGTGTGCGCCGCCGCCTACTTCGTGATCGGCCGGCGGCTCCGCGCCCGCCTCGGTCTGGTGGCCTACGTCGCGCCCGTGTACGGCGTCGCGGCGGCGGTGCTCCTCGCTTGGGCGGCGGCGCGCGGCGAGGCGCTCGGGCCGTACGGGGCGGGCGACTGGGCGATCTTCGCGGCGCTGGCCGCGGGGCCGATGCTGGTGGGCCACACCGGG
>JBEKGT010000157.1:0-5439 GCA_050012655.1 Gemmatimonadales bacterium
CTTCCGCTCCTCCGCCTCACCCTCCTGACCCATCGAGGCCCAGACGTCCGTGGTGACGACGTCGGCCCCTGCGGCGGCTTCCTCGGTGTCCTCCGTGATCAGGGTCTTGGTGCGCTTGCTGGCGCGCTCGTACGTCTCCCGGTCGGGCTCGTAGCCCTCGGGGCACGCCAGGCGGAGCTCGAAGCCGAGAAGGGCCGCGGCGTCGAGCCAGGAATTGGCCATGTTGTTGCCGTCGCCGATCCACGCCACCCGCTTCCCCTCGATGCCCCCAAGGTGCTCCTGCACCGTGAACACGTCGGCCAGGATCTGGCAGGGATGGTGGAGGTCGGTGAGGCCGTTGATCACGGGTACGGTCGAGAACTTCGCCAGCTCCTCGACCTCGGCCTGCTCGAAAGTGCGGATCATCAGGATGTCGAGCATCCGCGAGAGGACACGCGCCGTGTCGCGGACCGGCTCCCCGCGCCCCAGCTGGATGTCCCGGGACGACAGGAAGAGGGCGTGCCCGCCCAGCTGGTAGGCACCCACTTCGAACGAGACGCGGGTGCGGGTGGAGGACTTGGCGAAGATCATCCCCAGGGTCTTGCCTGCCAGGGGTTTCTCCCTGTAGGCTCCGCTCTTCATCCTAGACGCAAGTTGGAAGAGCGCTTGGACTTCGGTCTTGGAGAGATCGGGGAAGGCGAGGTAGTCGCGCTTGGGCATGGTCGAAGCCAGGGTGTCGGTCAAAATGACAGCAGCCAGGTGATTCTACCCCTATCGAGGGGTGCGGGCAAGCACCGGGAGGATCGATGAGGCGCGGATGGCCGGCGCTGCCGGTCCTCGCCGTGTTCGGCATCGCCGCCGGGACCGGGCTCAAGGTCCGGGAGCGGCCGCAGGAGGTCGAGGGGGTCAGGCTGCAGCCCGTCGCCAAGGGGCTGGTGGCCCCGCTGTACCTCACCGCTCCACCGGGAGACCCGCGGCTGTTCGTCGTCGAGCAACCCGGCCGGATCCGGGTGATCAGGGATGGCCGACTCCTCCCGGCGCCTTTTCTCGACCTCACGGACAAGGTGAGCTATGGCGGAGAACGGGGACTCCTCGGCCTCGCCTTCCACCCGCGATTCGCGACGAACGGCCGGTTCTACGTGAACTATACCGACCGCCACGGCGATGGGTGCGCCATCGTCGGCGGGTTCGTGTACCGCGGGAGGGCGGTGCCGGCGCTCGCCGGGCAGTACGTCTACAGCGACTACTGCAGCGGGTGGCTCCGGAGCTTCCGGTACGAGGGGGCGGCGGCGGTGGACCGGCACGCGTGGCGCATCGCGCGGCCGGGGCCGGTGCTCTCGTTCGGGGAGGACGCCGCGGGGGAGCTCTACCTCCTCGCCGCGAGCGGCACGGTGTACCGCCTGGCGGCCGCGGGGGCGACCACCCGCTAGAGGACGGAGCGGCGGAGCGCCCCGAGCGGCGCTAGGGCGTGGAGCCTGCCGCCGAGCCCTCCGCGCCGCCTTGCTCCGCGTCAGCCATGGCCTGGACGGAGCCGCGGAGGGCGTGGCCCCGCACCTCTTCGATGATCCGGTCGTAGTGCCACTGCAGGCCGCGCATCACGAGCGAGGTGCAGGCCAGCACGATGGCGACCATGGCAAGCAAGATCGAGCCGTACCAGAGCAGGCGCTCCGGGGTGAGGTCCTTCTCGTTCCCGGCCATCAGCGCCAAAGCTCCGAGCATCAGAATGACCGAAATCCGTCGCATCCGCTCGCCTTCGACGGCGGGCGGGATGACGTGACGTTTCGCGGGGTGCAGCGTCATCGCGAGCCTCCCTGATTACAGGATGTACCTGCGGAGGTCCTCGTCGTCCACGATCTTCTCGAGGCGCGCCTTCACCTTCGCCGCGTCGAAGACGATCCGCTTCTCCGGCACGTTCGGCAGGTCGAAGAGGGTGTCCTCCAGCAGCGTGGTCAGGACGGTGTGCAGGCGCCGGGCGCCGATGTTCTCCAGGCGCTCGTTGAGGAGCGCCGCGATACGCGCCACCTCCCGGATGCCGTCGGCGGTGAAGCTCAGCTGGGCCCCGTCGGCCGCGCACAGCGCCGCGTACTGCTTGGGGAGGGCGTTCTCCGGCTCCGTCATGATGCGGACGAAGTCGTTCTCGACGAGGCGCGTCAGCTCGACGCGGATCGGGAAGCGTCCCTGCAGCTCGGGGATGAGGTCGGAGGGCTTGGAGACGTGGAAGGCGCCGGCGGCGATGAAGAGGACGTGGTCGGTGCGCACCAGGCCGTAGCGCGTCTGGACGGTGGAGCCCTCGACGATCGGCAGCAGGTCGCGCTGGACGCCCTCCCGGCTCACGTCGGGCCCGACGCTCGGGCCCCGCTCGCCGGCGATCTTGTCCAGCTCGTCGATGAAGATGATGCCGTGGTTCTCGACGCGGTCGAGCGCCTCGCTCACCACGTCGTCCATGTCCACCAGCTTGCGCAGCTCCTCGTCGATGAGGATGCGCCGCGCGTCGTGCACGTGCACCATCCGGCGCTTCTTCCGCTTGGGCAGGATCTCCTTCAGCCAGTCCATCACGTTGATGTCGGGCCCCTGCGCGCCGTCGGGCTGCTGGAGCATGTCCATCGGCGGGAAGTTCTCCTGCGTGATCTCGACCTCGACGTCCTTCTCCTCGAGCTTCCCGTCCCGGAGGAGGCCGCGGAGCTTCTCGCGGGTGCGCTCACGGCGGTCGCGCAGCGCCGGGTCTTCGTCGCTGTGCTCGGTCACCTCGCCGCGGCTGGAGACCACGAACAGGGGCCGGCCCCCCGCCTCCGCCGGCGCGGCGGGAACGGGCGGCACAGGCGCCGCGAGCGGCGGGAGGAGGAGGTCGAGGAGCCGCTCCTCGGCCCGCGCCTCGGCCTGCGGATAGACGTCGTCCTCGCGCTCGCCGCGCACCATGTTGATCGCGGCGTCCACGAGGTCACGGACCATGGACTCCACGTCGCGGCCGACGTAGCCGACCTCGGTGAACTTCGACGCCTCGACCTTCACGAACGGGGCGCCGGCGAGGCGGGCCAGGCGGCGCGCGATCTCCGTCTTCCCGACCCCCGTGGGCCCGATCATGATGATGTTGTTGGGGAGGATCTCGTCCCGGATCTCGTCTGGCGCCTGGGAGCGCCGCCAGCGGTTGCGGATGGCGATCGCCACCGCCTTCTTGGCCGCCTCCTGCCCGACGATGTAGCGGTCCAGCTCCGCGACGATCTGCCGCGGGGGCAACTCCTCGAGCCACGGGAGGGACTCCGGGCTCTGGTCCGCGGCGTCGGCCTGCTGCGCCGGAGGCGGCGGCTGCTGTTCGTTCATGAAGGCGCTCTCGCTCTGGCACCGCGCGAACGCGGTCCCGTTCCCGTGGACTCGCCCGACCGGCCTGCGCTGCCGCGATGCCGGAACCGTGCGATATGTAATGACGCCGTGGAGGAGGGGCCAGAGAGCCCGGGAACGGTCATCGCCCGGGGCGCCCCGTGGAGCCGGGTCGGGCCTCTGGGCGCTCCACGCGGAAGACCGTGCCCCCGCCCGCCAGGGAATCGATCGGCACCAGGTGCACGTCGCCACGCGACGCGAGCACTCCGACCGCCTGCAGCACGGAGTCGGACGAGGAGAGCAGGAAGCGCGCGCCGGAGTACGCCAGGATGCGCCCCAGCGCGTCGGCACGCTCTCTCTCCGGGAGCGGGCGGACGTACTCGGCCGCCGTGAGCGTGTAGGGCGGCAGCGCCCGCCGGCCCGCATACAGGTACTGCATGTTGTCGTAGTCGCTCACCAAGATGTCGCCGGGGCGCGTCCGCTCGGCCGCCCAGCGCAGGAGCGGCGCGGCCCCCTCCGCGCCCGCCCGCGGGATCGAGTCCCACCACCGGCCGTGGTACCCGCGGACGTTGTACGCCAGATGGCCCGCCGCCACCACGGCGCAGGCGGCCAGCGCCACTCGCCGCGCTGTCACGGCCACCGGCCCCGACGCCCGCCACCGGGCGATCGCCGACACGCCGAGCGCGAACAGCAGGGCGACGAGCAGCCAGATCCCCCAGATGAAGCGCAGCGGCGCGAAGGGCCAAAGGAGGACGACGCACAGGTACGCCAGGACGGTGCCGAGGAAGACCGGAGCCCTCCTCGCCGCGGCCCACGCCCCCAGCACCCAGACCACCAGCGCCACCCCGAGGAACACATCCTTGACACCGACCGGCAGGAGCGGGGCGATGAGCACGCGAACGCTGCCGAGGAGCACGCCGGCGTTCCGCGCCGCCAGGGCCCACAGGCCAGTCCATCCCAGCTCCCGGTAGCCCGCCGAGAGCCATCCGCCATAGCTCCCGAACGACCCGACGAGATCGGGCAGCTGCTCGCCCGGATGCGCCACGACCCACAGCTGCCACGGCGCCAGCAGGAGGAGACCCGCCGCCAGCGCCGCCGCGCCGTGCCGCCACCCGCACCGGCGCCAGAGGAGGAGCACGGCGACCGGCAGGACGACGGCGCCGAGGGTCCGGACGAGCGCGAGCACGCCGCACAGCAGCCCCACCGCCACGGCAGCCCGGATGCTCGGCGTGTCGAGCGCGCGCTCCGCCACCAGGAGGGTGGCGACGAGGAGCGCGAGGCAGAGCGTCTCCGACAACACCATCCCCGCGAGGAGCAGCGCCGGGATGGAGGCCGTGCCGAGCAGCACCGCGGGCGCCGCGACACGCGCGGACAACCGGAGGCGCCTCACGCCGAGCAGGTAACCGAGGAACGCCGCGATCGCCAGGAGCCCGGCGTTGGCGAACTTGAAGACGGCGACGTTGCTGGGGAAATCCGGCGCCATCCTCCACAGCACGGCGAGGAAGACCGGGTACCCCGGCGGGAAATGCGTCGCGTAGGGCTCGCCCGGCAGCTGGAGATAGCGGAGGCCGTGGCCGGTGGCGAGCGCCTTGGCGAGGATGACGTAGTACCCGTCGTCCACGAAGACGCCGACGGGATACGGCGAGACGGCCATGATCGCCACGGCGAGCACGACGGCGCCCACCAAGAGCGCTGCCTGGCGGTCGGAAAGTCGGAGTGGACCTTCGATCCGGAGGCTACTCCAGTTCGACAATCGTCAGCTGCCGGTTGGTGTAGATGCAGATGTCCGCAGCGATCCCGAGGCTCTGCTCGACGATCTCCCGCGCCGTGAGGGCGGAGTGCGCGAGCAGCGCCCGCGCCGCCGCCAAGGCGTAGCCCCCCCCGGAGCCGATCGCGAGGATCGGGTCGTCCGGCTCCAGCAGGTCGCCGTTCCCCGTGATGACGAAGCCGTGCTGGCGGTCGGCCACCACAAGCTGCGCCTCGAGGCGCCGGAGGACCCGGTCGCTCCGCCAGTCCTTCGCCAGCTCCACCGACGCGCGCGGGAGGTTGTCGGGGAAGCGGTCGAGCTTCTCCTCGAACTTCTCGTACAGCGTCAGCGCGTCGGCGGCGCCCCCCGCGAAGCCGGCGAGCACCTTGCCCCCCTTG
>JBEKGT010000158.1:0-5397 GCA_050012655.1 Gemmatimonadales bacterium
CCTGGGCGCAGAGCGCGAAGAGCTCCGCGTGGTCGAACCTCTCGAGCGGACACAGAATGGCCTTCTTCCGGCCGAAGAAGTTGCGGTGGAGGGCGACCTCCCGGGCCAGATACCACAGATCGAACGCGGTCAGTGACGAGTGCGCCGCCCGCGTGTCCAGGATGATGTCGTGATCCTCCAGACCGACGGACGCCGACGCGATATCGGCGAGCAGCTGCTTGCTCGCTTCGAGATCGAGCCTTCCGTCAGAGGTCGCCCTGAGGAAGTCGTGCGCATGGATGATCTGGATCTTCGTCGGCATCGTCGCCTGCCCGGGTGTCGGCCTTCGCCTGGCGGAATCCTACTAAGCTGCGGCCGGCGCGCCCGGTTCTGCAACCGGCGCTCAGGAGCAGGGCGATCATCCTGGACCTTGCAGTGGATGCGGCCCGGTCAGTGGGGCCAGGTGGGGCTCGCCAGGTCGAGCCGCCACACCGGCCCGGAGTACATTGGCCCCTCGAAGCGCACGAAGGCGGGGGCGTCGCCGCCGACGATCCAGGTGTGGCTGTCCGGCGGCGTCTTGCCCGTCAGATGGGCGAAGAAGCCGAGTACAGGCCCGAGCCGAGGCTTGATGTCGAACACGACCGCCGTCTCGGCATGCGGCCCGACGAGCACGCGCTGTGAGCCCGTCGGCGCGAGCTGGAGCCCGACCAGTCGCGGCCGGGGGGTGAAGGCGACGATGTGCACGGTCACGGATTCGCGCGCGGCGAGGTTCTTGGCAAGGGTGATGACCATGCCGTTGGAGACGTCGGGGGGCAGGGAGAGCGAGCCGGCGTACCGCGTCTCCTTGCCGCTGCGGTGCGACCGGGAGATGACGACGTACGTCCCCGACCGCGACAGCGTGGCGTCAAGATCGCTGGCGAACGCCGGACCGCTCTGGACGAGGTGGTAGGTCTGCATCTCGAAGACGCCGCGCTGGCTGAATGCGACCGTCTCCTCGAAGACCGATGCATCCTGGAAGTGAAAGACCATCCGGCCCTCGATCCAGCCGTCCCGCACGACCTGGGTCAGGTCGCCCGGCGCGAGCAGGGTGCCGTCCGCCGTCCGCAACTCGAGGAAGCCGTGAACGCTTCCCTCGGTGAAGCGCACCGGGATCCCGGCCGGTTCCACGCGGCGCGGGCGCTGCTGTGCCCACGCGGCGGTGACGGCGGTCAGGGTGACGAGCGCCAGCCACGCGAGGCGCACGCCGCTCCGCGCCGGTCGAGCTGATGCCGGGTGCCGGCCGTCGCAGGACGTCTCGGGCATCGTACGAATGGGCCATCGGGTCACTGTTGTGCTCTCCGTCACGTGTCGCCGGTCAGTCCCGCAGTTTCGCACCTTCGCCCTTCTTACAGCAGATGGTCGCGTCCCGATTCGGGTTCCGTTCCTCCTGGATCGCCGGCGAGGTTCCGGGGATCGGCAGGCCCGACGCCATGCGGAGGCAACTTGGCTGGTGAAGGCGTCGGTCCACTCGTCGAAGGCGCGCAATGGCCGGGGGTCCTCCGGCCCGCGTTCAGGGGCCGATCGGTTCATCGCTGAATGATCGGGGAGCGCCCGGGCAGTCCGCCAGGGCGTTCCGCACGTTGGCACCCGTGGCGCCGTGCTCGGCGGTGCGCCCGGCCCCCAGCGCGGACTTCCAGCCAGGTGAGGAGCCTAGGGCGCGAGTCGGGTCGCCGTGAGGTCGCCCGGCCGGGGGCCCGGGCGCAGCCGCCAGCCGGGTCGGAGTTCGAGCCGCCAGCCGTCGCCCTGAAGGGCCGCAGCGGTGGAATCGGTGGCCGGAGGAACGGGGACGCGCACCTCCCGGTTCCCCGGCGCCACGAGCGCGCCGCCCCGCTCCACGGTGAGGACGCCCCACACCGCCTGAAAGGTGCCGTTCGGGTAGACGGTGCCGCTCGCGCCGAGGGGGACGAGGTTGTTGGGATCGAAGCTGCGGAACAGCTCGTCGGCCCGGAGGACGAGGACCGGCCCATCCACCAGGAGTGCACGATAGGCGGCGAGGGCGCGGGCCCTCGACGCGGCGCGGTCGTCCTCGGCGCGCGCCAGGCTGTCGCCGCCGTACCGCACAGCGCTCGCCGCCACGGCGGCGGAGAGGTCGGCGGGCGGGACAAAGCCGACGGCGCTCGCGAGCTGGTGAGCGAAGCCCGCCTCGCGGATCCGCGTCCGCCAGCCCGGGGTGTAGCGGTCGAGGAGGATGCCGAGGAGCGGGCCGGTGCCGTAGCCGAGGGCGCGGACGTAGGTGGGTCGGTTCTCGAACTCGGCGGCGGCCTGCGCGGCCCGCGCGGCCGTCAGTCCCGTCTCCGTGAGCGCCAGCCGCGCGCCGGTGTACTCGGGGAGGCCCTCCTGGATCTCGAGCGCGTTCTCCAGCATGTCGGAGCCGGGATAGAGCCGATTCCGCTCCGGGCGGAAGAGGAGCGCGTCGGTGGTCGCTCGGCGGGCGGCGGCGCCACTCGTCTGGATGGCCGCGGCCATGGCGCGCAGCTCGAGGCGCAGCAGGTAGCGGCCGTCCCGCTCGTCGAGGTGGGCGTTCATCGCGTCGCCGGCGTTGAGGCCGAGGTCCGGCTGAATCCGGTGGAACGACTCGTGGATGAGGAGCTGGATCCGGGCGAACCGGTCGGTGGGAAGTGGGAGCCGCACGGTGGACCAGAGCCGGCCGTTCCACTCGAATGCGGTGTTGGCGACCTGCATCCCCTCGGGGACCTGGCCGATCCAGAGCGTGCCGCTCCGCGTGAAAGTCCCCCGCGGCGGCTGCTCGGTCGCGATGGCGAGTCCCGTCTGGCCGTTCACGGTGATGAGGGGGCCGCAGAGGGACTTGCCCCAGGTGCGCCCCGCGTCGTGGCTGCAGGCGGCCCAGAACTCGCGGACGCCGGTGAGCGCCGCGGCGCTGTCCGCGGCGGCCTGGGCGGCGGCGATGGCCGGCGAGAAGAGGAGGCAGCCCGCGAGGAGCACGAGGGTCAGGACCCAGCCAGGACGCGTCCGCATCAGCAGCCGACGCCCTGGTACTCGGCCACCCGGTGGACGATCTCCCCGCGTCGCGCGGCGGATGACAGGTAGAGCGTCCAGTGACCGGCCAGCTCGCTCATGTCGTCCTGGATGAGGATGTCGGGCTTCCCGTCGCGGTCGAGGTCACCCACCCAGGTGACGGCCGGCGTCGGCCTCAGCACGTGCGCGTACTCCGCGGGCGGGTGATAGGCGAAGATCACCTGGGAGGCGCCCGAGTCCAGGTTGCGGAGGCGCAGCTCGTAGTCCGTCACGTTCCCCGACTCGGCCTTCCCGGTGACTTCGATCCGGAATGTGCCGGCGCTCAGCCGGATGTCCCGGCGGTCTCCCGGCAGCATCCACGCCACCGGAAGGGAGGGCGCCACGGGGCCGGGCCGCCACTCCGGGAGCACACCCGGAATGGCGCGGACGAGGAAGAGGGGCTTGTGAGGCCCGCTCACCTTCACCCGCCCGCCCGATGCGACGGAATCACCCATCACGTTGAACGGCTCGATGGTGATGGTGACCACCCGCAGCTCCGCCCGGCTCTTGCCCTGGTAGAGGCCGAACCACGTCTGGCCCTCCACACGGGGCGCCCACTCGGAGTAGTCCTCGCCCGGCATCAGCAGCCGCGGAGCGTAGAAGACGCCCAGCGAGTCCTTGGCCGGATCGGGTGGCGGAGGGCGTGTGACCGAGGGTCTGGGGATCGCTACGGGAGCGCCGTGCATGGCGATCGGCTGGAACTCGGTCGAGACGTCCAGGCGCGGGCGACTGTACAGCCGGCGAATCGTCAGGTGCCCGGAGTCACGGCGGCAGCCGGAGCAGGCGAGGGCCAGCAGGGCGATCGCGGCCGCAACCAGCAGCGCATGCCTCCGTTGCGGGTCAGTCATCGTCCGCCGCGTCGAACTCCTCACGGACCCTGGCCGAGGAGAGCTTCGCGATGATGAGGCCGTAGACGATCATCAGGAGGGCGAATATCACCACCATGGCCACGCGGAACTCCGACCCGACCGTGCCGAGCTGCGAGTGCCATCGCACGATCAGCCCTGCGAGGGCGGTCACCGCCGAGAGTCCCAGGAACCACATGACCGCGACCCGGGCCCACTCGCGGCGCCGGAGGAGGCCGATGGAGGTGATGAGCGTCGCCACGCTGCCGACCAGCATGAATGCGAGGACGAGCTGGGCGTGGTCCATCATCCATTGCACGTTGGCCGGCAGGTGGCCGGAGCCGGCCGTGGCCGCGGCGCGGGCCTCCCGGATCGCAGCGCTGGAAGCGAAGGCCAGCTCGAAGGTGTTGACGACCGCGCCAAGCGTCCCGAGGGCGCTCGAGATGATCCCCAGCCACGCGAAGACCGTGACGAACTGAGACGGCGGAGGGGCGGTGCGTCGGATCGAGATGACCATGGCTCTGGAAGCCTACCGCGTCCCGTGCGGCGCGGATGGCGCCGGAGCGCACACCCGCCGCGGCACCGCGGCAACGGCGTCGAGGAAGAACGACTCGTCCACGGACGACGGCTCTACTTCGACGCGGATCCCGCTCACCAGGATGGCCGTGTCGAGGGGCACGACGATCTGGGCCACCGGGGCCGGCCACTCGACGACCTCCACCCGGGCGACGGGGATCATCGAGCCGTCGGGATCGAAGACGGCGACCCGCATCTCCGCGCCGGCGCCCCCCGTCACGAAGAGCCAGATCTCCTGGGCTGCGATGGGCCGCTGCAGGCTCAGCGCGATCCACTCGGGCCAGACCTCCCCACGCCCGGGCGCCCACGTGAGCGGCGCGACCGCGTCGCCCGTGCCGAGCTGCGGCCAGACATCCGGTCTCCCCGTCGCCCGGTTCGCGGCGCCATCCCTTTCGGAGCTGACGGCGAGCACACGGCGCCCCCACGACACGCCGGGCTGGTGTCCCCAGTCGCACGCGCCGGGGGCTAGACGCACCGGCGCGCCCTGGGCCCCGAGAACGGACGGAGCGAGGAAGGCGACCGCTGCGAGCAGCGGGAGACGGGGAGAACGCATCCGCCACCTCCCGCAGGAGCGCGGGCTGTCGAAGCCGGTCACCACCACGGGACGAGGTAGACGCGCGGCATCGGCAGGTGGTCGCGGGGACGCAGGGGCGGCGCCTCGCGGAGCGGCGGCCGCGGCGACAAGGCGGCGACGGGGCCGCGGAAGAGCGGGTTCACGCACCCCGGCGGCACGACCTGGATGTAGTGGCCCCGTGCGTCGGTCGGCGAGACGGGCATCCGCTCGACACGGGAGAGGTCGGGGATGGCGACGGGCATCGGACAGGTGTGCTCTGATGCCGACGCCGACACTGCTCGGAACGCCAGCGCGCGAAGGGAGTCCCGGGGAATCGTCAGCTGCGCGACAAGGGGACGCGCCACCGCGCCCATCATGCACGAGACGCCT
>JBEKGT010000159.1:0-5378 GCA_050012655.1 Gemmatimonadales bacterium
GGATCGACGCGATCTCCGCGTGCGGGTATCCCTCGACGTCGAACAGCGTCACCGCGGCCCGCTGCCGCTCGGGCAGCTCGGCGAGCGCCGCGGCCAGTTCCCTTCGGATCTCCGCCGCCTCCGTCACATCCGCCGGCCCCGGGCCGGACGAGGCCACGTAGGGCTCCAGCGGCAGCGCCGCGCGGACCGTGCGCCGGCGGACCAGGTCGATCGCCGCGTTGGAGGCGATGCGCATCAGCCACGGGCCGAAGGGGCGGGACGGGTCGTAGGTCTCGAGGCGGTCCAGCGCGGACAGGAAGGCGTCCTGCGCGGCGTCGTCGCCGTCTTCTGCGTTCCCCGTCACGGCCCGTGCCACCCGCCGGACGGACTCCTGGTAGCGGATCACCAGCGCGCCGAAGGACTCCCGGTCTCCCGCGGCCGCCCGCGCGACCAGCGCGGGATCCGGCTCCACAGTGGGTGTACGCAGGGGGGAGGTCCGGCGTTGAGAGAAGGGGCTAGCCCGGCTGGCCGAGGCCGAGCTCCCGCTCGACCGGCCGCAGGGCCTCGATCACGAACTGGATGTGCTCCTCCAGGGGGACGCCGAGCTCCTCCGCCCCCTGGCGCACCTCGTCGCGATTGACTCCGCGTGCGAACGCCTTGTCCTTCAGCTTCTTCTTCACGGAGCTGACCTCGAGGTCGGCGAGGCTGCGGCTGGGCCGGACCAGGGCGCAGGCCACGAGGAATCCGCACAGCTCGTCCACGCCGTAGAGAGCGCGCGCCATCGCCGTGTCGCGCGGCACCCCTGTATAGGATGCGTGACCGAGGATGGCCCGTCGCACCGGCTCCGGATAGCCGCGCGCTTCCAGGATCCGCACCCCCTCCGACGGGTGCTCGGCCGTCGCGCTCCGCGCCTCGTTCGGCCAGCGCTCGTAGTCGAAGTCGTGCAGGAGGCCGACGATCCCCCACATCTCCTCGTCCTCGCCGGCCCGCCGGGCGCTCGCGCGCATCGCCGCCTCCACCGCGTACATGTGCTTCCGCAGGGCGTCGGACTCGGTGTACTCGTGCATCAGGGCGAGGGCGTCTGCGCGGGAGAGGGCCATGGGTGCCTGCGATTCCAGAGGGGTCGTGGCGCGCGGTCCGGACGGGCCGGACGGAATGCGAACACTAGGCGGAGCGGAGCGGCGAGGCCAGCCCCGGCCGCGGCGGCCGGAAAGTCAGCGTTGGCGGGGGCAAGCCCGCCGACGCCGGGCTCACGCCCAGCGCTCGTGCCAGCGCTGGAACATCACCAGGGGCCAGAGGCGGCGGGCATGGTTGGCGGTCCCGGCGCGATGCTCGGCAAGGAGCGCGCCGACCGCCTCGGCTCGGAACCAGCCCTGCGCGGCGACCCGCTCCGGGGCGAGGAGGTGGTCCACCTCGGCCCTCAGCCCCTGGTTGATCCAGGAGGCGATGGGGACGCTGAGCCCGCGCTTGCGGCGGCGCAGGATCGCGGCGGGCAGGAGGGGGCGGGCCGCCTCCTTGAGTACCGCCTTGGTCGAGAAGCCCCGGACCTTGAGCGCGCTGGGGAGCGCCAGGGCCAGCTCCATCACCTCGCGGTCGAGGAAGGGGGCCCGCGCCTCGATGGATGCGAGCATCGTCGCCCGGTCCACCTTGGTGAGGAGGTCGTCCGGCAGGTACGTGAGGAAATCGAGGAGGAGGATGCCGGCGAGGGCGTCGCCCTCCACTGCCGCCCGCGCGCCGCGGAGCGCCAACTCTGCGCGGGCCGCGCTCGCGGCACCGGCGGCCGCGGGGCCAAGGAGCCCGCCGAGGGCCGCTGGGCCGAGGGCGCCGAACCACTCGAAGTGGCGGTCCACGGCCGGCAGCGCGGCGTGGCTCACGAAGCGCTTGGCCAGGAACTCGAGGGTGACCTTTCCCGGGGACGGGGGCCACGCGAAGGCCGCGCGCCGCAGCGCTCCGCGAAGCCATCCGGGAAGCGCCGCGAAGCCCGCTGCCGCGCGATGGCCGAGGTACGTCGGATAGCCACCGAAGAGCTCGTCCGCCCCTTCGCCCGAGAGGATCACCTTCACGTCGCGGTGCGCCGCCTCCGACAGCAGGAACGTCGGCAGGACCGCCGGGTCGCCGAGGGGCTCGTCGAGGCGCTCCGCCACGACGTCGAGCGCGCGGCGCAAGTTCTCGGGATCGGCCGGTACGGCGCGGTGGTCGGTGCGGAAGTGCTGCGTGACCAGCGCCGCGGGGCCGCTCTCGTCGTACGACGGGTCGCCGAAGGCGATGGTGTAGGTGCGGATCCCGCCGGGCTTGAAGTGCTCGGCGGCGAGCGCCACCAGCAGGGAGGAGTCGAGCCCGCCGCTGGTGAAGATGCCGACGGGCACGTCCGCCATCAACTCGCGCGCGACGGCGGCGCGCAGCGTCTCGCGCACCGCGTGCGCCGGGTCGCGGGGGAGCGCGGCGGCGGGCGCGGCGGCCCCCGCGTGCGCAGCCGGGTCCCAGTACGCGCGCACCTCCACGCTGGCGGCATCGGCGAGGAGGAGGGAGCCGGGTGGGAGCTTGCGGATGGCGCGGTGCATCGTGAAGGGCTGCGGCACGTAGCCGAGGGCGGCGTAGAGCGCCACCGCCACCGGTTCGATCTCGCGCGAGACCCCGGGATAGGCGAGCGCCGCCTTGGGCTCGGAGCCGAAGACCAGCTCGCCCTCCACCTCCGCGTAGAAGAGGGGCTTCTCCCCGCTGCGGTCGCGGGCGAGGAGGAGCCGGCCCGCGCGTGCGTCCCAGATCGCGAGTCCGAACATCCCCTCGAGGCGCCGGATGGCGTCGGGGCCGTAGGCGAGATACAGGGGCAGGACGCTCTCGACGTCCGAGCGCGAGCGGAAGGGATAGCCCTCCGCCGCGCGGTCCCGCCGCAGCGCGTCGGAGTTGTAGATCTCGCCGTTGCAGACGATCGAAACGAGGCCATCGGGCGAAGTGAACGGCTGGTCGCCGCGCTGAAGGTCCACGATGGCGAGGCGGCGGATCTGGAGCGACGCGCCGGGGTGTTCCACGCTCCCCGCGCCGTCGGGCCCGCGATGGACGAGCGTCTCCCGCATCCGTTCGGGTGCCTCGGGGTGCCGGAGCGGTGCCCCGTGCAGCGAGACGACCCCGGCGATGCCGCACATCAGCGGGGCCCTCGCTCGTCGGCGGCGCTCGGAGCCGGCGAGTTCGCGGCCGGCGCGAGCGCCCGGCACGGCCCGTAGGCGAGAAAGCTGGCGTCGGCGCCGCCCGCCGCGATGAGGGGCAGCGTTCGCGCAAGCTCCTCGGCTGGCGCCGCGCCGCGCCGCGCCACGAACACGGTGGGCTCCGAACACGCGGCCAGCGCCTCGCGCCACCACCCCGCGGGGCGCAGCGGCGTGCCGGGGAAGGCGTGGAACTCCACGGCACGACGGACGACGTAGTTGCTGGTCAGCTCCGCGGCGCTCTCGCTCGAGAGGAGGACGGGGCGGTCGAGGTAATATCGGAGCGACGTCGGGTACGCCTCCACGCCGACCACGCGCGCGCCGCGCGCCGCCGCCTCGATGCTGCCGGCGAGGTCCCGCGAGGAGCGGTCTCCCGCCACCACCGCAAGGAAGCCGCCGCCGGAGAAGGGGATGCCCAGAACCGGCAACGCCAGCCCCGCGGCCATCAACCACACCGACCGCTGCCGCGCTCCGAGGAAGGCGACGATCCCCCCCCCGAGAAACGACACGCCGAGGCCGAACACCAGCCCCGGGACCGCGTTACGCACCAGCGGCGAGAGGGGAAGCGGGCGCGTGATGGCGTTCGAGAAGAGGACGAGGGCCACGGCGATGGCTGCCGACATCGCGGCGACGACGGCCGTCCCGGCGGCGGCCTGGCGCAGCGCCCCGTCGTCGCGCAGTCCCTCCGCGAGGAGCATCCCTGCCGCGAGCGCGACCGCCGGGAGCGCCGGGAGGTAGTAGCCGGGGAGCTTCGACTGCGAGATGGAGAAGAAGACCAGGGGGACGAGCGCCCACGCGAAGAGGAACACCGCTGGCCGGCCGGCCTCGTCCCACCGCCGCGCGCGAGCGCGCCACGCGCGCACCGCGGCGGCGAGGGCGGGGCCGATCCACGGGAAGGCGCCGGCGAGGAGCACGGGCACGAAGTACCAGATCGGGCCGGTCCGCCCGGCGGACTTCGTCGCGACGCGCTTCAGCGACTCGTAGACCAGGGCGTACGCCGGGAAGTCGGGCCGGCGCAGGGAGACGGCCACGAACCACGGCAGGGCGGTGACGAAGAACCACGGCCAGGCGCGCGCCGAGAAGAAGGTCCGCAGCCGCACGCCCGAGCCGAAGGCGAAGACGGTGACGATCAGCAGCGGCACCACGAGGGCGACCGGGCCCTTGGTGATGACGCCGAGGCCCATCGCCGCCCAGGCGAGCGCGAACCACGTCCGCCGCTCGCGCTCCAGCGTGAAGCCGCGCCACGCCGCCGCGAGGGTCAGTGTCTCGAGGAAGGCGAGAAGGGAGTCGAAGATGACGGTGCGGCTGAAGGCGAGGGCGAGAGGCATCGTCGCGAGGGCGAGCCCCGCGATCTCCCCCGTGCCCGGCGGCCCCATCCGCCGGCCGAGGCGCCAGACCAGCGCGATGGTGCCGAGGGTGAAGAGGAGCGACGGGAGGCGGGCCGCGCCCTCGGAGTCGCCGAGCGCCTTGAGCGAGAAGGCGACGGCGGCGAAGTAGGTGGCGGGCTTGTCGAGGTACGGGAGGCCGTCGAGGTGCGGGAGGACGTAGTCGTCGCTGCGCGCCATCTCGCGCGCCACCTCGACGTTGCGGCCCTCGTCGGGCTCGAGAAGCGGGTACGAGCCGAGTCCCCAGCAGAGCGCGGCCAGCGCGAGGGCGCAGACCAGCAGCCAGGCGCGGGGCGCCACGGCCGGAACTAGTTCGCTTCGGCCGCCGGAGGGGTCTGGGCGGCCGGCGCGTTCACCTGGGTCACCGTGATCGGCACGGTGGCTTCGAGGGCGCCGTCCACGGTGATCTCGAACGTGTAGACCCCTGGGCGCTCGAGCGGCACGTCGAAGGCGAGGACCGCGCCGGCCTCGACCTCCAGCACGCCGGCAGGGGGCTCGCCGATCTGCACCGCGCCGTCACCCCGCAGCACCTCGCGGCCGTCGTCGTCCACGAGGCGGATCACGATCGGGTGGCCGCCGATCTCGGTGCGACGCCCCTTGAGGCGCAGCACGAGGTGCAGCCTGGGATGGACCGCCGGGAACCGCTCCACCCAGATCCGCTCGAAGATCCCCAGCACGGAGAGCTTCCCGTGCTGGTCGATCAGGGCGTAGTCGCAGGCGACGGCGAGGCTGACGATCACGCGTCGGTGACGCGCACGCTAGTGAGGACGTCGCCCTGCGCGAGCTTCAGCACCACGTCGAGCCCCTTGTCCAC
>JBEKGT010000160.1:0-5374 GCA_050012655.1 Gemmatimonadales bacterium
GTCGGCGCCGGCCACGCGGGCACCGCCGTTTCCGCGGCGTTCGGGATCGCCGTTGCCCGCGACCTCAAAGCGGAGGACTTCCACGTCGTCGCGGTGGTGGGTGACGGCTCGTTCACCTGCGGCCTCGTGTACGAGGGGATGAACAATGCGGGGCACTCCGAGCGCGACATCATCGTCATCCTCAACGACAACGGGATGTCCATCGCGCCCAACGTCGGCGCGATGAGCACGTACCTCGGCTCCATCATCGCCTCGCCGGCCACCAACCGGATGCGCGAGCGCGTGAAGCACGCCGTCGAGGCGGCGGGCAAGGTGTTCGGACGGCCGGGGCTGGTGGACTTCGGGCGGAAGCTCGAGGAGAGCATCAAGAACATGTGGTCGCCCGGGATGCTGTTCGAGGAGCTGGGGTTCCGCTACTTCGGGCCGATCGACGGGCACGATATCCCGCTGATGCTGCAGACCTTCGAGCTGGTGAAGGGGCTGAAGGGGCCGCGGCTCATCCACGTCCTGACCCAGAAGGGCAAGGGCTTCCCGCTCGACGAGCCCGACCTCGAGAAGTTCCACGCCCGCGCGCCTTACGACCCGGTCACCGGAGAGCTGCGGGCGACCGCCGCGGGACTGCCGCAGTGGACGAAGGTGTTCGGGGAGGCCATCACCCAGCTCGCCGCGGAGTACCCGGGGCTGGTGGCCATCACCGCCGCGATGCCGTCGGGGACGGGCACCAACATCTTCCAGAAGAAGTGGCCGGAGCGGTTCTTCGACGTCGGCATCGCCGAAGGGCACGCCGTGACCTTCGCGGCGGGGCTCGCCACCCAGGGGCTGCGCCCCGTCGTGGCGATCTACTCGACCTTCCTCCAGCGGGCCTACGACTCGCTCATCCACGACGTGGGGATCCAGTCGCTCCCCGTGATCTTCTGCCTTGACCGCGCGGGGATGGTGGGCGACGACGGCCAGACGCACATGGGGCTGTACGACATCCCGTACCTCCTCTCGGTGCCGAATCTCACCGTCGCGGCGCCCCGCAGCGGGGCGGAGCTGATCGGCCTGCTGCGCTGCGCGCTGGCCCGCACCAGCGGGCCGTTCGCGATCCGCTACCCGCGCGACAGGACGCCCGACGAGCCGCCTCCGGCCTCCGCCGTCGCGGCGGTCCCGTACGGGAGCTGGGAGGTGCTGCGGCGCGGCGGCGATTGCGCCATCCTGGCCGTGGGCGTCATGTGCGAGCCGGCGCTCGCGGCGGCGGAGCGTCTCGCCGGCGAGGGCGTGGACGCGACGGTGGTGTACTGCCGCTTCCTCAAGCCCATCGACCATGCCACGCTCGACGCGCTCGCGGCGGAGCACCGGCTCCTGGTCACTGTCGAGGACGGGCTGGTGACCAACGGCTTCGGCGCGTTCCTCGCCGGCCTCGCCGAGACGGCCTTCCCGCAGGTGCGCGTGGTGCCCCTCGGCGCGCCGGACCGCACCTGGGAGCACGCACCGCGCGCGAGCCAACTCGAGGAGGCGGGGCTCACCGCCGACCAGATCGCGGCGCGGGTGCGGGAGTTCCTCGCGGCCGAGCCCGCCGGACGCTGATGGACGTCGGGATCGTCGGGAACCGCCGCTACGCGGGCCTGGAGGCGATCCTGGCCCGGATGGCGGGGGAAGCGCCGGCCCTCGGCGTGCGGCTGGTGGTCGAACGGGACCTCGACGGCCTCGCGCCGGGCGCTCTCGTGGGCGACCTCGCCGCGGATTCGCTCGACGTCCTGATGAGCTTCGGCGGTGACGGCACGCTGCTCCGCGGCGCTCGGCTCGCGTGCCGGCGCGGCATCCCCATCCTCGGGGTCAATCTCGGCCACGTCGGCTTCCTCGCCTCGGCGGGACCCGGCGCCGGCAGTCGGGCGCTGGAGCGGCTCGCCCGCGGCGACTTCACCATCGAGCGCCGCCTGGCGCTCGAGGCGCGCCTCGGCCCCTCCGAGCCGTTCGTCGCGGTGAACGACGTGGTGGTGCACAAGGGCGGCATCGCGCGGGTGATCCGCCTCGCGGTCCACGTGGACGGCGAGCCGGTGGGCCCCTACTCGGCGGACGGCATCATCGTCGCGACGCCGACGGGCTCCACCGCGTACTCGATGTCGGCGGGCGGGCCGATCGTCGCGCCGAGTGTGGACGCGCTCGTCGTAACCGCCATCTGCCCGCATACGCTGGCGGTCCGCCCTCTGGTGCTGCCCTCCACCGTGCGCATCGCCATCGTCCCCCTCGATCCCGTCCCCGGGCCCGACGCGGAGCTGCTGGTGTCCATTGACGGCCAGGTCGCCGCGCGCATCGCGGCGCACCAGGAGCTCGTCGTGGTCCGCGCGAGCCAGCCCGTCCTCCTCGCCCGCCTCGGCGAGGACTCCTTCTTCGGCCGCCTCAGCCTCAAGCTGCAGTGGGGCGACCTCTCCGACCGCAAGGGCTGATGCTCGCGGAACTCCGGGTGCGCGACCTCGCGGTCATCCGGGACGCGCATCTCGACCTCGGGCCGGGCCTCAACGTGCTGACCGGCGAGACCGGCGCCGGCAAGTCGCTCCTCGTGGACGCGCTGGCCCTCCTCCTCGGCGAGCGCGCGGCGGGGGAGCTGGTGCGGCCCGGTGCCGACCGCGCGGTGGTGGAGGGCGTGTTCGAGACCGCCGGGCGGAAGGACCTCGCGGCGGCGCTCGAGGAGTTGGGGCTCGAGGCCGACGACGGGCGTCTGGTGGTGAAGCGGGAGGTGCAGGGGAGCGGCCGCAGCCGCGCATGGGTCAATGGCAGCCCCCTGACCGTGGGCGCGCTGGAGGCGCTCGGCGCCCGCCTGGTGGACCTGCACGGCCAGCACGAGACCCAGTCGCTCCTCCGTCCCGACGCGCAGCGCACCATCCTTGACGCCTTCGCCGACGCGTCCGGCGCCGCGGCGGCCGTGCGGCGCGCGCACGAGGCGTGGTTGCGCCTCGTGGACGAGCGGCGCGAGCTCGAGGTGCGGCAGGCGGAGGCGCGTAAGCGCGCGGACTACCTGCGCCACGTCGCGGACGAGATCGCGCGTGTCGCGCCCAAACCCGGCGAGTTCGATGCGGTCGAGGCCGAGGCGCGGCGCCTCTTCCACGCGGAGGAGCTGGGCCGCACCGGGGCGGAGCTCGCGGGGACGCTGGAAGCGGACGAAGGCGGGGCGATGGGTCAGCTGGCGCACGCCGCCCGGCTCCTCGGGGCGCTGGAACGCATCGACCCCGACGGCGCGAGGGGGTGGCGGGAGATGCTCGACGCGGCGGTGCTCAACGCCGGGGAACTCGCGCGGGCGGTGGGCGATTATGCCGCGACGGTGGAGGCCGATCCCGCGCGGCTCGCCGCGGTCGAGCAGCGCCGCGACCTGCTGTACCGCCTCGACCAGAAGTATGGCCCCGGCCTGGAGCGCGTGCTGGCCACGCTCGCCGATGCGCGGCGGGAGCTGGAGCTGCTCGACACGGCGGGCACCGACCTGGCGGCGCTGGGCGCGCGGATCGCGGAGGCGGAGGAGGCCGTCGCGGCGCACTGCCGGACCCTCACCGCCAAGCGGGCGGCGGCGGCGAAGAGGCTCGGCCCCGCGGTGAGCCGCCACCTCAACGGCCTCGGGATGCCGGACGGCGTCTTCCGGGCGGCGCTGGAGCCCCTGGAGGCCCCGTCGGCGAACGGGGCGGAGCGGGTGGAGTTCCTGGTGCGTCTCAATCCCGGGATGGACGAGCGCCCGCTCGCCCGATCCGCCTCGGGGGGCGAGCTCTCGCGGGTGATGCTGGCGCTGAAGGCGGAGCTGGCGCGGCACGATGCCATCCCGACGATGGTCTTCGACGAGGTGGACCAGGGGGTCGGCGGGCACGTGGCGGGCCGCGTGGCGGCCGCGCTCGTGCAGGTGGCGGCGGGGCACCAGGTCTTGGTCATCACCCACCTGCCGCAGGTGGCGGCGGCGGCGGCGCAGCATCTCGTGGTCGCGAAGGCGAGCGGCGGCGGCATCGTGCAGGCCGACGTGCGGCGAGTCTCCGGGGCGGAGCGCGTGGACGAGGTGACGCGGATGCTGGGAGGCGAGGACGCGCCGGCGGTGGCCCGCAAGCATGCCGAAGCGCTGCTGCGGAAGGCGCGGCAGGGTGACGGGTCATGAGTCATGGGTCATGGGTGATGGGGAAGCGTGATCCCTCATCACCTATCACCCATCCCCCATCACTCATCACGCATGACGCCTCACCAGGCACCCCTCGTCTCCGAACTCCCCCACAGCCGGAAGTAGGTGGCGAGCGTGAGATACACCATGCTGGCCTGCGGTGTGCGGCCGCCGCGCCCCCAGAAGGTGTTCTGGTAGCCGACGGTGAGTGTGTACGGGAGCGTCGCGCGACCCGCAGTGAAGCGGTCGAGGGTCGAGAACGTCACGGCGGCGCCGATCCGCATCCAGCGCACCGCCGTCTCCTGGTCGAGGACGCTGGCGGGGAGGCCGACCCGCGCCGAGTCGGCGGCGTCCACGTAGGTGTAGTGCGTCGCGGCCTGGCGGAAGAAGGCGTAGCGTACGCCGAGCGAGAAGGCATCGTCCACGCGCCACGTCGGCGTGAGGTCCAGGCCGACGTAGTTGCCGATGGCCCGGCGCACCAGCGCGCGTGCGGAGAGCGGCGCGATCGGGAGCCAGGGTGGAGTGACCCGGCGCCACAGCTGATTCGCGAACCGCGTACCGACACGCGCAGCGGCGATGAGCCGGAGGCCGGTCCCGACGGCGATGTCGTTGCGGGTGGCGAGCTCGACGCCGAGCTGGTGTTCGCCCGTCCCCACGTCCACGAAGTCGGTCTCGGCGTCCACCATCCCCGTCGGCAGGCGCACGGTGGCGGTGACGAGTCCGCGCCACGATGGCTGCTCGGCGAACGCGTAGGTTGCGCCCACCTCGATGTCGCCCAGGCGCGTATGGAGCGCCATCGCGAGCGAGTCGCCGTCCACCCCGAAGCTCGAGTCGGTCAGGAAGCGCTGGAAGTCGTCCCGCGTCAGCGGCGCCGTGGGGAGCGGGAAGGAATCGTTGAACGCCGGCATGGCCACGCCGGCGCCGGCGTAAAGCGCCGCCAGCGTCGCGTAGCCGGACTGCGCGGAGGCGAGGCGCGTGCCGATGCTGTCCCCGGGCGCGCTCGCATGCAGCGGCAGGAACGGGGCCGCGGTGGCCGTGGTCGCGCCGGTGCAGGCGGATCCCGCGCCCACGGGGGCGCCCCCCGCCACGCCGTAGAGGCCGCAGAGGAGCGACCTGTATTGGGTTAGCGCCGCCTGCGCCTGGGCGCGCAGCCCGGCGGGGCCGACGGTCGCCTGGCTCCGGAGCGCCGCGAGCACCGTGTCCACCTGCCGGCGGAAGCCGTCGTAGGCACCGGCGGTCTGATACGCGGGGTTCCAGCCGACG
>JBEKGT010000161.1:0-5360 GCA_050012655.1 Gemmatimonadales bacterium
CCTGATTTCCGGGCCGCCGAGCGCACGTTCGATCTCCTGACGCAGGTGGCGGGCCGGGCGGGGCGGGGACCGCTCGGCGGGAAGGTGCTGGTACAGACCCGCCAGGCGCAGCACCCGGCCATCCGGTTCGCGGCGCAGCACGACGTCCGCGGCTTCGCGACGGCGGAGCTGGCCGAGCGGCGGGATCCGCCGTATCCGCCGCACGTGGCGCTGGCCAACCTGGTGCTCAGCGGCGTGTCGGAGGACGCGGTGGCGGACGCCGCGGTCGCCCTCGGCCGCTGGCTGCACGCGCTGGCCGCCGCCCGGCCCGAGTCGGGAGCGGTGGTCCTCGGCCCCGCGCCGTGCCCGATCGAGCGCATCCGGGGACGGTGGCGCTGGCACCTCCTGGTGAAGGCGCCCGACGCCCCTCGGCTGACTCAGCTCGTGACCTACGTCGCCGATCGGGCCCCGGCCCGGAGCGGGACGCGCCTGGTCGTGGACCGCGACCCCGCCTCGCTCCTCTAGCCCGCGGTGAGCCATTGAACTCGACTCCCGGCCTCCATATGTTTCGCGCCTTCAATGCCTGCCGTCGACGCTTCCAGTCCCGAGCCTCCCAGGCGCGCCGCGCGGTGAGCGCACGGCGCCGCCGACAGGTTCGTGCTCCGGCCGACGGGCTCCCGCCCGAAGGCCGTTTGTGCGTCCGGGTGCGCCGGTGAGCGACGGGCTCGACCGGCTGCTGGAGGCGGTGGCGCAGATGATGCCGCCCGCCGAGGTCGAGGCGGTATGGGCCTTCCCGCCGGTGCGCCGCGAGGGGCGGGAGCACGTGGTGGCGGTGGTCAGCCGGGTGGCGGGCGAGGGCCGGCGGCTGGTGTACCGGGCGCGCTTCACGGTCGGCCTCACGGGGGGGGAGCGGGGCAAGGTCGTCGTGGAGCTCGAGCTCGCGGCGGAGGGCCCGCCGGACTTGGTCCTGGCGGTGATCGAGGGCGTGCGCCGCCGGGCCGACGAGGCCGGCGACGCCGAGCTGGTGGACCTCTCGGCATGGAAGGCGGGAAGCGGTGAACGATCCGCTGTCGGCTGAGCTGCAGGAGGCGCTGGAGATCTTCCGGCGCTACCTCCGGGAGCGCAGCCTGCCCGTCACCAGCCAGCGGGAACAGGTGGCCGAAGTGCTGTTCGCGGCGGGGGGACATCTCTCCGTCGAGGACATCGAGCAGCTGCTCCGCAAGCGGGGCCTGCACGTCGGCAAGGCCACCATCTACCGCACCCTCGACCTCCTGGCCCAGAGCGGGATGGTCCACGAACGCGATTTCGGCGAGGGGTTCCGGCGCTACGAGCGGGTGCCGGGGCACCCGCACCACGAGCACCTGATCTGCCTGCGGTGCGGCAAGGTGGTCGAGTTCTCGAACGAACGCCTGGAGAAGATGAAGGAACTGATCGCCGAGGAGTACGGGTTCCAGCACCGCCATCACCGGCTGGAGATCTACGGCGTCTGCCGCGAGTGCCAACAGCGCGAAGGGGTCGCGCGCACGTCCACCTGATTCCGGTCACCGGTCCGAGGTCGAGCCAGCAGTGTACAACCCGATGCGGTTCGTGCCCACCAAGGGGTTCCTGACGCACGGCGTGGGGCGGCACAAGGAGAAGCTCACCAGCTTCGAGATGGCCCTGCGCGACGCCGGGATCGAGAAATACAACCTCGTGCGGGTCAGCTCCATCTTCCCGCCGCACTGCAAGCTGGTGACGCGCCAGGAGGGGATCCAGGAGCTTCGGCCCGGGCAGGTGGTGTTCGCGGTGCTCGCGGAGATGAGCACCAACGAGCCGAGCCGGATGGTGGCCGCCTCGATCGGGCTGGCGATCCCGAGCGACCCGAACCACCACGGCTACATCTCCGAGCACCACTCGTACGGCCAGAAGGAAGCGCTGGCGGGCGAGTACGCGGAGGACCTGGCGGCGACGATGCTCGCGACGACCCTCGGCGTCCCCTTCGACCCCAACCAGGCGTGGGACGAGCGGCGCGAGGCGTACATGATGTCGGGCGACATCGTGAAGACGCGCAACGTCACGCAGACCGCCGAGTGCGGGCCCGACGGGCTCTGGACGACGGTGGTCGCGTCGTGCGTCTATGTCGAGTACACCGAGTAGGCCGGTGAGCGACGCCCGGCCCCGCAACTTCCTCGGGCTCGACCCGGCGGACAGCGATCCGCGGCGGGCCGCGGTGCTGGTCCTGCCGGTGCCGTACGAGGCGACGGTGAGCTACGGCGGCGGGACGCGGCGCGGGCCGCAGGCGATCATCGACGCGTCGGCGACGGTGGAGCTGTACGACCACGAGGCCGACGACGAGCCCTACCGCATCGGCGTGGCGACGGCCGAGCCGGTCCCGCTCACGGTCGCGGGCCCCGAGGCGGCGCTGCGGGAGCTGCGCCGCGCCTACGCCGCGGCGCTGCGTCCCGGGCGGTTCGTCGTGATGCTGGGGGGCGAGCACAGCGTCAGCGCTACGCCCATCCTGGAGCACGCCGCGCGGCTGCGGAAGCAGGGGCGGCGGCTCTCGGTGCTCCAGCTTGACGCCCACGGCGACCTGCGCGCCAGCTGGGAAGGCTCGCGGTGGAGCCACGCCTGCGCGATGCGCCGGGTGGTGGACCAGGTGGACCTGGTGCAGGTCGGGATCCGCGCCATCGCCACCGAGGAGCGCGCGGTCATGCGGCGCCACGGCGTCACCACGATCTTCGCGGAGGAGCTGGAGAAGGACGACGTGTGGATGGACCGCGCGATCGGCGCGCTGGGCCCCGACGTGTACCTCACCATCGACATCGACTACTTCGACCCATCGCTCGTGCCGTCCACGGGAACGCCGGAGCCGGGGGGCGGGACGTGGTACCCGACGCTGCGGCTCCTGGAGCGGCTCTTCCGCACGCGGCACGTCGTGGCCGCGGACGTGGTGGAGCTGGCGCCGATCCCGGGCCTCCCCGCTCCCGACTTCCTCGCCGCGAAGCTGGTCTACAAGCTCATCGGCTACCACGCGCGCAGCCGGCGCGGCGCGAAGCGCCCCGCCCGCCGGAGGGCCGCCCACCGGGGCTGACCCGTGGCCGTCGCCTTCCTCGCCGGACTGCTGTCGTTCCTCTCGCCGTGCGTCCTGCCCGTCGTGCCGAGCTACCTGTCGTACGTGACGGGCATCTCCGGGGCGGCGGAGCTGCAGCAGCGCCGGCACCTCGCACTTCTGCACGCGGCGCTGTTCGTCATCGGGTTCACGCTGATCTTCGTGGCCCTCGGCGCCACGGCCACCGCGCTTGGGAGGCTCCTCAACACCTACCAGCAGTGGCTGGAGCGGATCGGCGGCGCGCTGATCCTCCTCTTCGGCCTCTACTGTGTCGGCGCGCTGCGGATCGGCTTCCTCTCCCGCGAGGTGCGCTTCGACCTCGGCGACAAGCCCCTCGGCTTCCTCGGGTCGGTGCTCGCGGGAATGGCGTTCGGCGCGGGGTGGACGCCGTGCATCGGGCCGATCCTCGGCTCGATTCTCCTCTACACCTCGAGCCGCGCCGACTTCGGCCAGGGCCTCGTGCTGCTCCTGGCCTACTCCCTCGGCCTGGCGATCCCGTTCCTGGTGGCGGCGTGGGCGCTGGAGTGGTTCCTCGGCTGGATGCAGCGGTTCCGGAAGTACGTCGGGTGGGTGGAGCGCATCGCCGGCGTGCTGCTGATCGCCTTCGGCCTGCTGCTGATGACGGGGACGTTCACGCTGCTGTCGGGGTGGCTGCAGAGCGTCACGCCGGAATTCCTCAGGAACCGCCTGTAGCGGACTCGTCCGCCGCTTCCAGCTCCTCCTCCAGCTGCTGCCGGCGCAGCAGTTTCCAGTACACGCCGCGCCGCTCGAACAGCTCGTCGTGCTTCCCCGATTCGGCGACCCGCCCCCGGTCGAGCACGACGATGAGATCCGCGTCGCGGATGGCGGTGATCCGATGGCTGATGACGAACGCCGTGCGCCCCGCCAGCTCCCGCTTCAGCCCCTTCAGAATCTCCGCCTCGGTGTGGGTGTCCACCGCGGAGAGGGCGTCGTCGAGGATGACGATGTCGGGGTCGCGGGCCAGAGCGCGCGCGATCGCGGTGCGCTGCTTCTGCCCGCCGGAGAGGTTGATCCCCCGCTCGCCGAGGACGGTGTCGTAGCGCTCGGGGAACGCCTCGACCGGGCCGTGCAGCTGGGCGATGCGGGCCGCGGCGACGACGGCGTCGGGGTCGTCCGCGCCCATCGCGATGTTCTCGCGGATGCTCTGGGAGAAGAGGAAGGTCTCCTGCGGCACGAACCCGATGGCGTGGCGCAGCATGTCGAGGCGCAGCTCCCGCGCCGGCACGCCGTCCACCAGGACGTCGCCCTTGTCGGGGTCCATGAGCCGTGGCACCAGCTCGGCCACGGTCGTCTTCCCGGCGCCGGTCGCGCCGACCACCGCAACCCACTGCCCAGGCTCGGCGGTGAAGGTGACCCCCTCCAGCACCCAGCCGCGCTCCGTGGACCGCTCACCGCTCGCCGCGGACCGCTCACCGCTCACCGCGGGCCGCTCACCGCTCGCCGCGGACCGTTTACCGCTCGCGGCTGACGGCACGCCCGCCGCCGTGCCGCGTTCGGCCTGCAGGCGTCCGACTTCCGCCGCACCCGCCGGATACCGATACCAGACGTCGCGGAACTCGACGCGCCGGCCGCCCGTGGCGGCGGGCAGCTCGCGCGGCGCCGCGGGATTGGCGACGGCGGGCTTCTGGTCGAGGATCTGCTGGATCCGCGACATCGAGGCCGAGGCGCGCTGGAAGAGGTTGATGACCCAGCCGAGGGCGATCATCGGCCACACCAGGATCACCAGGTACGTGGTGAAGGCCACGTAGTCGCCGAGCGTCACCTGGCCCCGGATGACGAGATCGCTCCCGAACCACAGCGTCAGCACGCCGCCGAGGCCGCCGAGAAACGTGACGGTGGGGAAGAGGAGGCCGTAGGCGCGGGCGAGGCGCACGTTCCGCCGCACGTACTCGGCGTTCAGGGCGGCGAACCGCGCGGTCTGCGCCGCCTCCTGGCGGTAGGCGCGCACCACCCGGACGCCGCTCAGCGCCTCGTGCGCGTGCGTCGTCATCGTGCCGAAGTGCGCCTGCACCGCCTCGAACCGCCGGTGGATGGTGCGGCCAAGGCCCACCATCGCCACGGGCATCACGGCGAGGGGCGCCAGGCCGAGGGCGGTGAGGCGCGGGTCGATGCGCGCCATGAGCGGCACCGCGACGAGGACGCGCGAGACCGTCTCGGTGAGGTACATGATCGCAGGGCCGGCGGCCATCCGCACCGCGGCGAGATCGTTCGTGGCCCGCGCCATGATCTCGCCCGTCGGCATCCGGTGGTAGAACGCCTGATCGAGCGTCTC
>JBEKGT010000162.1:0-7414 GCA_050012655.1 Gemmatimonadales bacterium
CACCTAGCCCCTGAGAAGCTGTCGGTCCACACCGGCCCATGTCGCCTCCTTCTCGTCTTGCGTCGGCCTGGCTCGCCCTCCGGAGCGCCCTGTGGACCGCCCTGGTCCCGGGAGTTGTCGCCGGCTACGTGCCGTGGACGTATTTCGGCCTCGCGCAGGTGCGGCTGAGTCCATTCAACCCCCGCCACGTGCTCGGCCTGGTGGGCATGGGAGCCGGCGTGGCGCTCGGTGCCGCATGCATCTGGCAGTTCGCCCGCCGTGGCGGCGGGACCCTCGCCCCGGTGGATCCGCCGAATCAACTCGTGGTGCGGGGCCCCTACCGTTTTCTGCGGAATCCGATGTACTTGAGTGTGACCACTATCCTCTTGGGTGAATTCCTGTTGACCCGGTCCCCCGCCCTCCTGTCGTACTGGGCGATCTGGTTCGCATTGGTGAACCTCTTCGTGATCGGGTACGAGGAGCCGACGCTGCGGCGCCGGTTCGGGACCTCCTACGAGCGGTACGCTGCGAGGGTCGGGCGCTGGATCCCACGCCGCCACAGGTCCGAGTAAGACCTACACAGGAGATCCGATGAACGCCGATGCACCGCTGTCCGACGGGGCCGCCAAGCGCGCCGAGGCGGAGCCCTTGCACGGCCGCACCCTCTCGGCATCGCTGACGGTGAAGGACCTCGAAAAGAGCCTGGCCTGGTACCGCGATGTCGTCGGCTTCACCGTCGACCGGAAGCACGAGCGGGATGGGAAGCTGAGGGCGGTGGCGCTGAAGGCCGGGGACGTACGAATCATGATCGGCCAGGATGACGGAGCCAAGGGATGGGACCGGGTCAAGGGCGAGGGGTTCTCGCTGCAGATCACGACGGACGGGAGCGTCGACGAGGTCGCGAGACGGATCAGGGCGCTCGGCGGCGCCCTCGATTCGGAGCCCACCGACATGCCCTGGGGGGCGCGCATCTTCCGGTTGCGGGACCCGGACGGGTTCAGGCTGACAATCTCATCCGTGCCAGTTGCCTGACGAGCGAATGTCGCCCTCTCATCCCGGGAGAACGACCACGGCACGAGTAGGAGGCACGATGTTCGTCGGCATCGGAGGACACGTCGTCGCGGTGGACGGTGCGACGGGAGAAGAGTTGTGGCGGACCAGGCTGAAGAGCACGACTTTCACCTCGGTCTGGACGGACGGGAAGCGCGTGTACGCCGGCGCCCAGGGCGAGCTGTTCTGCCTCGACGCGTCCGCCGGCAACGTCCTGTGGCACAATCCGCTCAAGGGACTCGGCAGGGGCATCGTCGCGTTCCCCGGCGGCGGGCCGGAGGGCGCCGCCGCCCTCGCCGCAGCCCAGGCCGCCGCGGCGGCCGCCGGCTGAGCCGCCCGGCGACTTCCGCGCACAGGAGCCGCAGCCATGGATCGCAAGGCCCTCATCCGGGAGTACAAGGAGCGGCGAGCGCCGATGGGCGTCTACCGGGTCCGGAACACCGTCACAGGCCACGCGCTCGTGGCGGCGAGCCTGGACCTCCCGTCCATCCTGAACCGCCACCGCGCCCAGCTGGGCATGGGCGGGCATCGCTCGCGCGCGCTGCAGGAGGACTGGAACGAGCACGGAGCGGACTCCTTCGTGTTCGAGGTCCTCGACACGCTGACGCCGCCGGACGAGCCGGACTACGATCCCCTCCCCGACCTCACGGTCCTCGAGGACCTGTGGCTCGAGAAGCTCTCGCTGAGCGCCGACCGCATGCACACCATCGCTCCCGGCCGCCTGCCCCACCCGCCGCGCCCGGCCGGGCCCGGCGTGCCCGGATGACCGAGAACCGCGCCGGTAGGCCTTGACATTCGCTGTTATAACATGTATTGTGGAGCCATGCCGAAAGGACTGCTGGCCGAGCTCAAGCAGACGAAGCCGTTCCCCAGCCGCGGTGCCGAGGCGCTGGTCAGCATCCTGCGCACCTCCGCGATCCTCGAGCACCAGCTGGGCGAGGCGATGCGGCCGTTCCGGATCACGCCGACCCAGCACAACGTGCTCCGGATCCTCCGCGGCGCCGGCCCGGCCGGCCTCTGCGGGCGCGAGGTGGCCGAGCGGATGGTCGCCCGGGTGCCCGACGTGCCCCGCCTCCTCGATCGGATGGAAGCCCAGCGCCTGGTGAGCCGCGAGCGGGATGCCGCCGACCGGCGGCACGTCACCGCGCGAATCACCAAGAAGGGGCTCGACCTCCTGGAGCAGGTGGACCCCGTCATCGCGGCCCTCGAGCGCGCGCGCCTCGGCCGCCTCAGCGAGCGGACCCTGGTGGGCCTCATCGACGGGCTGGCCGCCGTCCGCGACGGGACCTGATTCTTGGCCTTAATACATGTTATCACAGTAACTGGCACCACATTCACAAAGGAGCACCCGATGTCCCCCTTCGCCACCATGGACGGCACCACGTTGAGCGCCGGCCTCCTCGTCGCCCGCGTCGTGCTTGGCCTCCTGATGGCCGCGCACGGCGCCCAGAAGCTGTTCGGCTGGTTCGGCGGTCACGGGCTCGCCGGCACCGGCGGGTTCTTCGAGCAGCTCGGCTTCCGTCCCGGCCGTCTCTTCGCGGCCATGGCGGCGGGGACCGAGTTCGGGAGCGGCCTGCTGGTCGCCCTCGGCCTCCTCGGCCCCGTGGGCTCGGCACTGATGCTCTCGGTGATGATCGTCGCCGCGGTCAGTGTGCACGGGAAGAACGGCCTGTTCGCGGCGGCGAACGGGATCGAGATGCCGCTGCTGTATGCCGTCGGCGCCGTCGCACTCGCGCTGACGGGGCCCGGCCTCTTCTCGCTCGACGCGGCCCTGGGCATCAGCGACATCTGGACGCCGGCGCTGGTCCTCGTCGTGCTCGGCGTCGGCGCCATCGGCGGGATCGGCAACCTCATCCTCCGGCGTCCGGCTCCGGCCGGGGCGCCCGCCGGCGACTGACCGGCCGCCGGAGCACCGCTCCGTACCATCCGCACCACAGCGCCGGCGACGCGGTCCTCGCGCCGCCGGCGGCCCCCTCGCGAGCCGGCCGCCGCGGCGCGGGCCGCCCCGTCAGAAGTGGTACAGCGCATTCACCGACACCGTGGGCTGCGTCTTCCGGAACCCGTTCGCCCCCTCAAAGACCGCGCGACTCGAGACGTCGAGCCGCAGGTCCCCCCGCACCACACAGCTCGTCCCGAGACGCACCTCCGGCGTCGCGGTGAATTCCGACAGCGTCTGAGATGTGCCGGTGCGCGCGCCGTCCCGGTCCTCGAACGTTTCGGCGCGGAGGGTGAGCGCGAACGGCCCGCGCGGCGCGAGGCGCAGGTAGCCGGCCACGCCCTTCCACTCCGCCGTCAGCCCCCCGGGGGCGGCGCCGGCCTCCTCCCCCCAGTCGCCGTTGAAGCCCACCGAGAGGCGGTCGGTGGGCTTCCACGTCGTCACGACGTCCAGCACGTCGCGGTAGTCGTGGCTGTCGTTGTCCTGCTCGGGGCCGGCGATGCCGTTGAGGTACACCAGGAGCCGGCTCGTCGGCGCGAGAGCGAGTTGGAGGTGGACTGTCTTCCCTCTGTTGTTGTCCCGCACGTCGTCCCAGCCGTTCGCCACCATCACCATCGTCGAGAGGGCACGGGAGACCGCGTAGCTCGCGCGGAGGCCGGTGTGCGTGAAGGGAATGGCGTAGCCGAAGAGGAACGAATGGGTGGCGTTGTCGTTCCACCCGTCGTACCCCTCGATGACCTCGTACCCGAGTCCGGTGACGAACTTGCCGGCATCCACGCGGAGCCCGCTCCCCAAGGGGACGAGGACGCTCACGAACGCCTGGTGGAGGTCGATGTCCTGACCCTCCCCCGTGGAATCGCGGAAGAGCCCGCGGGAGGCCACGACCCGCGAGACGGCTCCCGCGGTGAAGTCCACCCGGAAGCCCGCGTCCCAGGGCGTCGTGGCGGGCCGCTGCACCACGAGTTCGACGAGGTCGAGGCGGGCTTCCGCGTCGTCCACGTCGAAGACCCGCAGCTGGTTGGTGCGCGAGGTCGGCAGGTTGAGGTTGTAGGAATAGCTGGTCGAGACCAGCCCGTGGAACTCGATGGCCTGGTGCCCCGCCTCCGGAGCCGGTGGCGGCGCCTGGGCGGCGAGCAGCCGGGGCGACAGCACCGCCGCCACCCCGGCCGCCAGGATGCGAAGCGCTCGCATCGCCGCGTTCCTCAGATCGAGTCGTCGAGGTAAGCCCTCTCCCCGTGGAGCGCCTCGTCGAGGCCGCTCACCTCCTGCGCCTCCGACACCCGCACCGGCGTCATGCGGTTGATGACGGCGAGCATGACGTAGGTGAAGCCGAACGCCCAGATCGACGACAGCGCGACGGCGGCGAGTTCCTTGCCGAAGAAGGCCGCGTTGCCGGCCAGGAGGCCGTCGGTGCCGTGGGGATTGAACGCCGTCGTGGCGAAGACGCCGAGGAGCACGATGCCGAGGAGGCCGCCCACGCCGTGCACGCCCCACACGTCGAGCGCGTCGTCCCAGCCAAGCCGGTTCTTGAGGGACACGGCGAAGTAGCACACCACGCCCGCAACGCACCCGATCAGCACGGCGGTGGAGGGGGAGACGTAGCCTGCGGCCGGCGTGATGGTGGCGAGGGCCGCGACGGCACCGGTGAGGAGGCCGATGAAGTGCGGCTTCTTGCCGTAGAACCAATCCACGGCCAGCCAGGCGACCGCGCCGAACGAGGCGGCCACGTCGGTGTTGAGGAACGCCACCGCCGTGGTGGAATCCACCCGGAACTCGCTCCCCGCGTTGAAACCGTACCACCCGAACCACAGGAGGCCGGTGCCGAGCGCGACGAGCGGGATGGAATGCGGCCCGCGGTCCGCCACCTGCCGCTTGCCGACGTACAGGACCGAGGCGAGCGCCGCCATCCCGGCGATGTTGTGCACCACGATGCCGCCGGCGAAGTCGAGGACGCCCCACTGCTGGAGGATGCCTCCGCCCCAGACCATGTGGACGAAGGGGAAGTAGACGAACAGCAGCCAGCCGGTGAGGAAGAGGAAGTACGCCTTGAAGGTGACGCGGTTGGCGAACGCGCCCGTGATGAGCGCCGGCGTGATGATGGCGAACATCATCTGGTAGGCGCAGAACACGATCATCGGGATCGTGTCGTTCGGCGAGGCGGTGTTGAGGGAGATGTTCCGCAGGAACGCCCAGTCCAGGTTTCCGACGATGCCGTAGAAGTCGGTCCCGGCGTGGAGGCTCCCCGAGAAGCAGAGGGAGAAGCCGCAGAGCCACCAGAGCACCGTCGTCCAGCCCATCGAGACGAAGCTCTGGATCATGATGGCCAGGACGTTCTTCCGGCCCACGAGTCCGCCGTAGAAGAACGCCAGGCCCGGCGTCATCAGAGCAGAGGATCATGAAGCCGGTGTTGCCGGTGTCGAGATGGAGCATCGGTGCGTCTCCTTTCAGACGCGAGGGGACGAAAAAGCCGGCCCGCACCACCGAGACAGCGATGATGTGGCCGGAGCGGATGCCTGCAACGGACCCACGCGGTACGGCGTCCTCTCACCCGGACGGGGCGGAGGCCGCGGACGCCGCGCGGGTGTGAGAGGTGCCTCGGCGCCTGGCCGCCACCGGCGCCGGCGGGCCGCGGAGCTTCCCAAGCGGCGATCGAACGGTCCGGCCTGGCCGCGCGGCTTCACCCCGAGATCGCGCGGCCTGCCCCGGGGTGAGCCCGTGCCGCTCGCGATGATCATCGGGCCGCGGGCGCCCCAGTCGAAGCGCGAACGGACCAACTGGCAGCGGCCGATCAGGTCGGTCGGGACTTGGGCGATCGGGAGCGAGGGTTGCGTATCGGCCACCGAGAGGACGACGACGACCGTGGGGCCGGCGCTGAGCTTGGCGAGCACCACCGCCGGGCCGAGGGACAAGGTCGCCGCGGCGGCGAGCGAGGTGACGAAGGCGCCGCCGGCGCGCAGAATCCGGACTCGGCGAGTCGGGATTTCGCCGGGCAGAGCCCGTGGCAACCCCCGGCCTGCGATGGGGGCGAACGGCGGGAATCGGCTGTCCAGCAGCTGCCGCCTATGCGCCATGCGGTCACCGACTGAGACGACTCCCGGCGTCGCAAAATCCGCACCGCCGCCGGACGGGGCCGGGCTGCCGGCCTCCCGGCGGGCGATGCTCGCGCACCGCCGCGCCGTGGCCCCGGAGGCGCGGTTCGTCGGCGGACAGGCGGAGCGGCTTCCCTTCCCCGCCGCCGCGTTCGACCTCCTGACGGCCGCGGGCTCCCTCAACTACGCCGACTTCGCGCTCTTCCTCCCCGAGGCGGCGCGCGTCCTCGCGCCGGGAGGCATCCTCGTCATCTACGACTTCTCGGCGGGCCGGCGCCTGCGCGGGAGCACGCGCCTCGCGGAGTGGTTCGCGGCCTTCGAGCGCCGCTACCCCGCGCCTCCCGACTACGATCTGGACGTCCGCGCTCTGGGGTACGGCCCGGCCGGGCTGCAGCTCGAAGCGTACAAGGAGGTGGAAGTCGCCGTGCCGATGACCCTCGGCTCCTACCTGCCGTATGCGCTGAGCGAGACGAACGTCGAGTCGGCGATCACGCGCGGGGAGCCGGAGGAGGAGATCCGGGAGTGGTGCAGAGGCACGCTGGAGAAGGTGTTCGGGGGGGCGACTCTCGACGTCCTCTTCGACGCCTACTTCGCGGTCGTGGCGCGCACCGCGGCCTGACGCCACCGCACCGCCCTCACTCGAGCCGCGCTTCGGCCTCCGCCAGCCGCTCGGGCGTCCCGACGTCGAGCCACTCGTGGGCGGAGACGTCCACCGGATGGATGCGGTGCCCCGCGCGCGCGAGGTCCAGGTAGAGCGTCCGGATCGAGAAGCGCCCCGTCCGCTCGCACAGCTCGATGATCGCCGGCTCGACCACGTGGATCCCCGCGAACGACCAGCGCCGGAGCGCGCCGACGCTCTCGCGCACCCGCTCCGACTCCTTCACCTCCCCATCGCCTCCCCGGCTCTCCCGCCCCATCAGTCCGTCGTCGTCGAACAGCAGCTGCCGCGCGGCGCCACGGTCCTGCACAGCGAGGGTGGCAAGGGGAGGCCGCGTCGCCGCGCGCGCGTCCCGGTGCGCCGCGAGCAGGAGGTCCAGCGGGATCCGCGAGAGCACGTCCACGTTGTGGAGGAGGATCGGCCCGTCACCCCGGAAGAGGGGCGCGGCCGCGAGGAGCCCGCCGCCGGTCTCGTACGGGCCGTCGGGCTCGTGGGAGAGGAGGACCTCCACGCCGGGAGGCGCGTGGCGCTCCAGGTACGCGGCGACCTGCTCCGCGTGGCGGCAGGTGTTGACGACGATCCGCGTCGCGCCCGCCGCGACGAGCCGGTCCATCACGTGGGCGAGGAGGGGGCGGCCGCGCACGGGGACGAGGGCCTTGGGGAGCCGGTCGGTGAGGGGGCGGAGCCGGGTGCCGGCCCCGG
>JBEKGT010000163.1:0-5345 GCA_050012655.1 Gemmatimonadales bacterium
CGGTGCGCCCGTCCCGCGCCTTCACCGTGAAGGGAAGCGGCGGCCTCCAGCCGGTGGCGAGAAGCCGGCTGATGTCGGCCGTCTGGACCGTGAAGAGCGCCCGCCCCGCGGCGTCGCGGAGCACGGTGACGGGCGGGACGTCGGGCTTCGAGTAGCTGTCCACGAAGTAGCGGCCGTCGGGCGCGAGGGTGACGTCGTGGTCGGCATCCTCGGGCGTGAGGAGCTGGAGGCGGCTGCCGTCCATCCGCACCGAGTAGAGGCGGCGGAAGTAAGGGTCGCCCGGCTCCCGCCCCGCGGCGGTGAACCAGATGGTGCGGCTCGTCTCGTCCACGTGCAGCACCTGGAGCACCTTCCAGTTCCCGCTGGTGATCGGGTTCTTCAGCTGACCGGTGGCGAGGTCGTACAGGTAGAGGTGTCCCCAGTCGGTCCGCTCCGAGTACCACAGCAGCTCGTTGGTCGCCCACAGCGGCTGCCAGTTCACCCGGTTGAAGCCCGACTCGAAGAAGTCGTTCACCCGCTCCTCGTAGACCTCGCGGATTTCGCCCGTCGCCGCGTCGGCGACGCGGAGCTTCTCGTCCCGGTGGTCGCGCGAAGTGGACACGAACACCAGCCGCGACGCGTCCGGACTCCAGGAGATGTCGGCCCACCCGCCGCCGCACGCGACGTGGTCGCACAGCGTGGAGCGGTGCTGGTCGGGCGGCATCCGGAGGCGGACGACCCTCGGCCCATCGAGATCGATGACGACCCGCTGGATGGTGGTGATGACGCTGTCGCCGGGGAGCGGGTAGTGCCATTGCTCGAGCACCGGATGGCCGACCCGCGTCCGGACGAGGTACATCTCCCCCACGCCCCGCTCGTCCTGCTGGAACGTGGCGATCTTCCGGGAGTCCGGCGACCAGAGCACGATCGGGCGGTCGCTCTTCGTCCAGCCGGCGTTGTCGGTCGCGTAGCCGAAGTCCTTCACGCCGTCGGTGGTGAGCTGCGTCTCCCGGCCGGTGGCCACGTCCCGCACCCACAGGTTGTCGTCGCGGATGAAGGCGGCCTTCGTGCTGTCGGGCGAGAGCACGGCGTTCGGGAGGGGGCGCTCGCGGCGGCGTGGTTCGCCGCTGCACGCGTCGCCGGACACACCGCAGGTCCAGCGGCGGCCGAGCGCGTCGAAGACGATGGACCCCCCGTCGGCCGAGAGGACGAAGGTCTGGAAGGGGAGATGGAACGCGTCGAGGGTCGTGTCGGCCGCGCGCGCGAGGGACGCGGCGAGCCGGGCGTGATCGAACGCGCGCTCGCGGGTCCGCCGCGCCGGGTCCACCAGCACGAACTCGGACCCCTCGGGGATGGCGTTGCGATACCAGAAGCGATCGCCCGACAGCCAGACGGGGCGCACGGAAGCGCCGAAGACCAGCGGCGCGGTGTTGTACCCCATGAACTGCTCGGCGCGGGCGTAGTCGGCGGCCGTGAGGGCACGGGGTTGCTGGGTGGCCGCGGGCGCGGCGGTGAGGACGGTGGCGACGGCCGCGAGGAGCACTGGACGACAGGTCATGGGGCCTCTCGGTGAGCGCGAGACGGAAGGCGGCAATATGGGAAGGGCGGCGAGGCGGCGGCAAGCGCCGGCGGCGGGCCGGTGCCCCCAGCGGGCTCAGCTCGAGCCGCCGCCCTCGCCCGGCGTCCGCCGCGCGCTGAGGTCTGGCGCACGCGCCGCGGTGTCCGTAAGGTGCAGTGCGTCCCGCGCGTCCCCGACACCAGCGCCCCACCTCGACCCGCGCCAGGCAGCCCGTGACCGATCAGCCGCCGACCCCGACCCCGACCGAGCCCTCGCCCCCACCCGCGAGCGAGCCGCCGGCCAAGGCGCCCTCGCTCCTCGACAACTGGCTGAGCCTTGTCGGGATCATCGTGGCGGCGTCGAGCTTCTTCGCCGCCGTCCTCCTCATCGCGATCGACGTCCTCGCCTCCGCCGAGAACCCCTACCTCGGGATCCTCACGTACCTCGTGGTGCCGTTCTTCCTCGTGGCGGGGCTGGTGCTGATGGGCGTCGGCGCGCTGCTCGAGCGCCGCCGGCGCCACCATCTGCGGCCGGGGGAGATCCCGCGCTACCCGCGCCTCGACCTCAACGTCCCGCGCCAGCGGCGCAACCTCGTCGCCATCAGCGTGGGGACGTTCCTCTTCCTCGGCCTCACGGCGCTCGGCAGCTACCGGACCTACGAGTTCACGGAGTCGGTGTCGTTCTGCGGGAAGACGTGCCACACCATCATGCAGCCGGAGTACACCGCCTACCAGGAGTCGCCGCACGCGCGCGTGGCGTGCGTGCAGTGCCACATCGGCCCCGGCGCCGGCTGGTTCGTGAAGTCGAAGCTCTCGGGCGCGTACCAGGTGTACGCCACCCTCGCGGGGCGCTATCCGACGCCCATCCCCGCGCCGATCAAGAACCTGCGCCCCGCGCAGGAGACGTGCGAGCAGTGCCACTGGCCCCGCAAGTTCTTCGGCGCCGCGGAGCGGGTGCTGCACCACTACCTGCCGGACGAGCAGAACTCGCCGTGGACGATCCGGATGCTGGTGCACGTCGGCGGCGGCGATCCGAGCTTCGGGCCGGCCGGCGGCATCCACTGGCACATGAACATCGCGAACCGCATCGAGTACATCGCGACCGACAGCCAGCGGCAGAACATCCCGTGGGTCCGGATGACGGACGCCCAGGGGAAGGTCACCCTCTTCCAGTCCACGACGACCCCGCTCGCCCCCGCGCAGGTCTCGGCTTCGCGGCCGCGGGTGATGGACTGCATCGACTGCCACAACCGCCCGACGCACGTCTACAACGCGCCGGCGACGTCGGTGAACTTGGCGATGAGCACGGGCCGGATCGACTCGACGCTCCCGTGGATCAAGCGTGAGGCGGTGGGCGCGCTGACGGCGCCGTACGCGAGCGTCGAGGAGGCGCGGCGGGGCATCGCGGCGCGGCTCACGGCGTTCTACGACTCGGCGTACAAGGGGGCGGCGGCGATCCCGGTGGTGCGCGTCGGCGCGGCGGTGGCGGAGGTGCAGGCCATCTACGCGCACAACCTCTTCCCGGCGATGAAGGTTGATTGGCGGGTCTACCCGAACAACCTCGGCCACAAGGACTTCCCGGGCTGCTTCCGGTGCCACGACGGGAACCACGCCAGCGCGGACGGCCGGACGATCCGCAAGGACTGCACGATCTGCCACGAGATCATCGCCCAGGGGCCGGGCACGTCGCAGGCGACGGTGGCCGCGGGCGGGCTGGATTTCCGGCACCCGGTGGACATCGGGGAGGCGTGGCGGATGATGCAGTGCTCCGACTGCCACCACGGGACGGTGCAATAGCGGTCTGACTGGGCCCTCCGCGTCCCCGAGGGCAACCAGGTCCGCGACGCCGGCGTTGCCGCCCCCCGCGTCGGCACGTACGTTGGAGGGACCATGACCGACAAGCCCAAGCCGAAGCGCAAGCGCGCAGCCCCGAAAGGCGGAGCGGCCGCCAAGTCCGAGGCCGCCGCCGCGAAGGCCGAGGTTGCCGCCCCCAAGGCCGGAGTTGCCGCCCCCAAGGCCGGAGTTGCCGCCCCCAAGGCCGGAGTTGCCGCCGCCAAGGCCGGGCCTGCCACCGCCGCGCCGGCCGCGGAGCGCGGTTCCGTCCACGCCGAGCCCATCACCGACGACGACCTGCACCTCTTCAACGAGGGCAGCCACTACCAGCTCTACCGCAAGCTCGGCTGCCACCTCACCACCCTGGGCGGGACGGACGGCGCGACGTTCGCCGTGTGGGCTCCCAATGCGCGCGCCGTCTCGGTGATCGGGGACTTCAACGGCTGGGACCCGCGCACCCACCCGCTCGCCACCCGCGGCGCCTCCGGCATCTGGGAGGGATTCATCGGCGGCGTCAAGAAGGGCGACGGGTACAAGTTCCACATCGCTTCGCGCACCGATCGATACCGCGTGGACAAGGCCGACCCCTTCGGCATCCACCAGGAGACGCCCCCCAAGACCGGGTCGAAGGTGTGGGACCTGGCGTACGAGTGGTCTGACGCGGAGTGGATGGCGGGCCGCGGCGCCCGCATCTCCCTCGCGAGCCCCGTCTCCATCTACGAGGTGCACCTCGGCTCATGGATGCGGGTCCCGGAGGACGGCAACCGCTCGCTCTCCTACCGCGAGCTGGCCGACAAGCTGGTGCCCTACGTGACGGACATGGGCTTCACCCACGTCGAGTTCCTTCCGGTGATGGAGCATCCCTTCTTCGGCTCGTGGGGCTACCAGACCATCGGCTACTTCGCCCCGACCAGCCGCTACGGCACCCCGCAGGACCTGATGTTCCTCATCGACCGGCTCCACCAGGCGGGGGTCGGCGTCATCCTGGACTGGGTGCCGTCACACTTCCCCACCGACGAGCACGGCCTCGAGTACTTCGACGGCACGCACCTCTTCGAGCACGCCGACGCGCGCCAGGGGTTCCACCCCGACTGGAGCAGCTCGATCTTCAACTACGGCCGCCACGAGGTGCGCTCGTTCCTGCTCTCGTCGGCTTTCCTGTGGCTCGACGTCTACCACGCCGACGGTCTGCGCGTGGACGCCGTGGCCTCGATGCTCTACCTCGACTACTCCCGCAAGCCCGGCGAGTGGGTCCCCAACCGCTTCGGGGGCCGCGAGAACCTCGACGCCGTCGAGTTCCTCCGACGCTTCAACACGGCCGTCTACGAGCGCCATCCGGACGTGCAGACGATCGCGGAGGAGTCCACCGCGTGGCCCGGGGTCTCCCGCCCCGTGCACCTTGGCGGACTGGGCTTCGGTCTCAAGTGGGACATGGGCTGGATGCACGACACCCTGCGGTACCTCTCGAGGGACCCGGTCCACCGCCGCTTCCATCACCAGGACCTGACCTTCCGCTCGCTCTACCTCTTCAGCGAGAACTTCTGCCTGCCGCTCTCCCACGACGAGGTCGTGCACGGCAAGGGGTCGCTCCTTGACCGGATGCCCGGGGACGAGTGGCAGCGGTTCGCCAACCTCCGCACGCTCCTCGCCTACCAGTTCACCCAGCCGGGGAAGAAACTTCTCTTCATGGGCTGCGAGATCGCCCAGCGCGGCGAGTGGAACCACGAGTCCAGCGTGGAGTGGCACCTGCTCGAGCAGGCGCCGCACCGTGGCGTGCAGGCGCTCACCCGCGACCTCAACCGCCTCCTCCGGAGCGAGCCGGGGCTCCACCAGCTCGACACCGTCCCCGCCGGCTTCGAGTGGGTGGATGCCAACGACACCGACCACTCGGTGCTGACGTGGCTGCGCAAGGGCGCGGATGAGCAGGACGTGGTCCTCGTGGCGTGCAACTTCACGCCTGTCCCGCGATACGCGTA
>JBEKGT010000164.1:0-5345 GCA_050012655.1 Gemmatimonadales bacterium
GTGACGATGGGTCCCTCGGTGTGGCTCCGCTCGACCGAGGCGAATATCCAGCTCGCGGGCGACGTGACGGTGTCGAAGACGGTCGGCGGGCTCAACCCCTACCGGCTCGACGGCACCCTCCGGACGGTGCGTGGCACCTACCGCCTGGCGGTGGGCCCCACGTCGAAGGAGTTCGAGGTCACGCACGGCGAGGTGCGCTTCTTCGGTACGCCGGACCTGAACCCGCAGCTGGATATCGTGGCGGAGCACACCGTGCGGGCGGCGCGGGGGAACGACCTGGTCGTCCGGGTGCGGCTCGGTGGCACGCTGCTCGAGCCGATCCTCACGCTCGAGAGCGACGAACGTCCCCCGCTCACGGAGACGGAGATCGTCTCGTACCTCATCTTCGGGCGGCCGTCGTTCGATCTCGCGGGGGCGAGCGGAGGAGTGCGCAGCGAGCAGGCGGTGCTGCAGGGCGCGGTGGCCGGCTTCGCGGGCCTCGCGGCGAGCCAGCTCGAGCAGACGCTGGTGACGGACCTCCGCTTGCCGCTCGATTACATTGCCATCCGCCCCGGGACGGTCGGGGACGTGCTGGGCACGACGCGGGTGGAGGCGGGGCGCCAGATCGGGGAACGCACCTTCCTGTCGCTGAACGTGCCGCTGTGCGAGGTGCGACGCGGGATTTCCTCCCAGCTCTTCGGGGCCACCATCTCCTACCGGCTCAGCGCGATGTGGCGGCTGGAGGCGAGCGTGGAGCCGCTCCTCCAGGAGTGCCGGGCGCTGGGGATGGCACCGCAGCCCTCGACGCCCTACCAGATCGGCGTGGACCTCTTCTGGCAGCGGGGCATCCAGTGACGCGTGCACTGATCATCACGAACCCTGCGGCAGCCAACGCGGACGAGGCCTGTCTTCTCGCGGCGCAGCGGCGCTTGCGCGCGGGGGGGGTGATCGTCGAGATCGCGCGGACCACCGCCGCCGGGGACGGGGAACGGCTGGCGCGACAGGCGGTGGCGGACGGCGTCGATCTCGTGATCGCGCACGGCGGCGACGGCACGGCGATGGATGTGGCGGCGGCGCTGGTCGGCACCGCGCGGCCCCTCGGCCTGCTGCCCGCGGGGACGGGGAACCTCCTCGCCGGGAACCTGGGGATCCCGCGCTCGTGGCGGAGGGCGACCGACCTGATCCTGCGCGGCGCGTCCCGGACGGTGGACGTGGGGCGGCTCACCTCCGACGCGGGCAGCCGGATCTTCGCGGTGGCGTGTGGCGCCGGCTTCGACGCGGAGCTGATGCGCAGCACGGAGGCGCGGCACAAGCGCCTCTTCGGGATGTTCGCCTACGTCGCGACGGCGGTCTCGCTGGCCAGGGCGATCACCCGCGCCCACGTCCGCCTCGAGGCCGACGGCGTCGTGCACGAGGCGCAGGCGGCGCTGGTGCTGGTGGCCAACTGCGGGCAGCTGATCCCCGGCATCCTCCCCCTGCACACCGGCGTCCGTCCCGACGACGGCATCTTCGACGTGGCGATCTTCGACGCGGAGTCCCTCCCCGGTGCGGCGCGCCTGGTGTGGTGGATGTTCCTGCGGCGCCCGCACGCCGTGCCCGGCATCACCTTCCTCCGCGCGTCGCGCGTCCGCCTCACCACCGAGCCCGCCCTCCCGGTGCAGGCCGACGGCGAGGCCGCGGGCCTGACGCCGGTGACCGTGGAGATGCTGCCCCTGGCGCTGTGTGTCCTCGCCCCCTCCCGGGCATAGCGGTACATTCGCGCCGATGCCCTCCCCCCTGGCCGGCCAGCGCATCCTCGTGGTGGACGACGAGCGTGGGATCGCCGCGCAGGTGGTCCGGCAGCTGGAGCGCGCGGGGGCGGTGTGCATCGCGGCCCACGCGGGGGGCGAGGGCCTCGAGCAGCTGGCGCTGGGCGGCTTCGACCTCCTCATCACCGACACCGAGATGCCGGGCGCCAGCGGCTTCGACCTGCTCGACGCCGCGCGAGCGCTCCCCGACCCACCGGCGGTGGTGGTGATGACGGCGGGGCGCGAGAGCGCCGCGGCGGTGACGGCGCTCGAGCGCGGGGCCGACGGCTACGTCGCGAAGCCGTTCGCGCCGGAACAGGTGGAGCGCGAGGCGGCCGTCGCCGTGGAGCTCCGCGCCCTGCGCCGGATCGTCGGCGCGGTCACGGTGCAGCAGAAGGCGGGCCCCGTGCTCCTGGTCCTCGGCGAGGTGATCAACGCCGCCGAGCGGGCCGACCCATTCCGCTCGGGCCACTCCGCCCGCACCGCGCGGCTGGCCTCGGCGCTGGCGGAGCTGATGGGGCTCGACGGCGAGCGCCTCGTGCTGGCCGCGCGGGTCCACGACATGGGGATGCTCGCCGTGCCACCCACGGAGCTCCAGAAGGGGGAGCTGGCGCGGCAGACGCAGCACCTGATCCGGGTGCATCCGACGCTCGGGGCGCGGTGGATCGAGCGTCTCGGCGCCGACCGCACGATCGTCTCGGCGGTGGCGGCACACCAGGAGCGCTGGGACGGGAACGGCTATCCGGGCGCCCTCGCGGGGGCCGACATCCCGCCGCTCGCGCGGGCGCTCGGCCTGGCGGCGGCGGTCTCCGCGATGTGCGGCACGCGCCCGTGGCGGGAGCGCCGCGACCCGGCGGACGTGCTGAACGAGTTGCAGCAGGGACGCGATTCCCAGTTCGGCGGAGCGGAGGTGGACGCCGCGGTGGAGGCGATCCGCAAGCGCCCCGACCTCCTCGCGTGAGAGCGATGGTCGGCGCCCTCCTGATCGTGGACGAGGATCCCGCGGCCCTGCGCGCCGCAGCCGCCCACTTCGGGGAGCTGGGGTACGAGGTGTTCCGCGCCGCGGGGCTCGCCGAGGCGGTCGCGGCGTTCGAGCGAGCCCGCCCCGACGTCGTCCTCCTCGGGCTGCACCTGCCGGGGGGCGCGTCGGCGGCGCTCTTCGAGACGTTTCGCGCGCGCGGCGCGGCGATGGTCCTCCTCCTCGGCCACGGGTTCGGCGAGACGGAGGTGCGCGCGATGCAGCTGGGCGCGGAGCAGATCCTCCGCAAACCGCTGGAGATGGCGCACCTCGAGGCGGTCACCGCGCGGGTGCTCGAGACGGTGCGCACGCGGACCCGGGCCGCCTTCCTGCGCTCGCGCCTCGTGCCGGATCCCGGCCCGGACGCCCTCGGCGTGTCGCTGGCGATGCACGCGCTCGCAGAGCGGCTCCGGCAGCTGGCGCGGGGAGAGGGAGGAGTCCTCCTCCTCACCGGCGAGCCCGGCGTGGGGAAGGGATGGGCGGCGCGCTTGGTGCATGCGGCCTCGCGCCGCGCCGACGGGCCGTTCGTCGAAGCGCGGTGCGCCGGACCCGGCCCGGCGCTCGCCGCGGAGCTGTTCGGCGCCGAGGCGGGGGTCGACGGCCCGCGGGCACCGCGGCGCCCGGGGCTCTTCGAGCTGGCGGACGGCGGCACGCTTTTCCTCGATGAGTTCCTCGCGCTCCCGGCCACCCTGCAGCCGGCCGTCATAGAGACGATGGGGACGCGCCTGGTGCGCCGCCTCGGTGGGGAGCAGCCGATCGGCGTGAACATGCGCGTGATCGCCGCGACGAGCGGCGACGTGGAGGGGGCGATCCGGCGCGGCCGGCTCCGCGAGGACCTGTTCTACCGCCTGGACGTGGTCCCGGTGCATCTTCCGCCGCTGCGGGAGCGGGAGCGCGAGGACCGGGAGGCGCTCGCCCGTCGGCTCGCCGCCGAGCTGGCTCTCGCGATGCCGGGCTGCCCGGGCGTGGTGGGGGCGGGCGCGATGGAGCGTCTGGTGGCGCACGATTGGCCCGGGAACGTGCGCGAGATGCGGAACCTCCTGGAGCGGGCGCTGATGGCCGCCCGCGGCGCGGCGGTGCTCGAGCCGGAGCACCTCCCTGCGGAGCTGGGCCGGCGCGCGAGCGAGGCGCCGAAGCAGGCGCCGGTGTCGCTCGAGGACGTCGAGCGGAAGCACATCGAGCGCACGGTGCGGCGGCACAGCGGCAACCGGACCCGCGCCGCCGAGGAGCTGGGGATCTCGCGGGCCACGCTGATCAACAAGATCCGGACGTACGCCCTGGACGTCTGACGCAGCGGAGGGGAGGGACGCGATGCCCGAAATCGACATGATGGTATGCCGGTCGTGCGGCAATGAGGAGCGGGCCTCGGAGGGCTACCCCTGCGACGAGTGCGGGACGTTCATCTGCCTCATCTGCGAGTTCCGCGGGATCACCGTCTGCAAGGCGTGCCGCGAGACGAAGGGGATGCCCGAGCCGGACAACCTCCCGCCGCTCGCCCCCGAGCGCCCCGCGCCGCCGTCGGCGTAGCGCCGGCCCTGCTGCCACGCCTTCCCTCGCCGCGGAGCGCTCCGGCGTGAGCCCCTCTCTCACCGACGTCGCCGGCCTTCTGGTCGGCCATGCCACCGACGAAGCCGGCGGCACCGGCTGCACCGTGGTGCTCGCCCCCGCCGAGGGGATGCCGTGCACCGCCTACGTGCGGGGCCGCGCCACGGGCTCGCGCGAGCTGGACGCCTGCCGTCCCGACGCACTTGCGGGGCGGGTGGACGCCATCGTGCTCGCCGGCGGCTCTGCGTTCGGCCTCGGCGCCGCCGATGGTGTGGCCCGCTGGCTCGCTGCGCAGGGCCGCGGCTTCGCCGTGGGCCCGGTGATCGTCCCGATCGTCCCCGCCGCCGTGATCTTCGACCTTGGCCCCTGCGGGCGCGCCGAGGCCCGGCCCGACGCCGCGATGGGCGAGGCGGCGTGCGCCGCGGCGGGGCTCGTGGTGAGCGAGGGCTCGGTCGGTGCCGGCACCGGCGCGACCGTCGGCAAGGCCCTTGGTCCCGCCAACGCGATGAAGGGGGGCGTCGGCACCTGGTCGGTGCGCGCCGGCGGGGTCGTGGTCGGCGCGCTGGCGGTGGTCAACGCCTTCGGCGACGTGACGGACGGGGCGGGGACGATCCTCGCGGGCGCGCGCGATCCCGACGGTGGGTTCGTGGACGCCGCGGCCTACCTCGCGCGGGGGGGCGCGCCGTTCGGCGCCCTGGCGCGTGCCGCGCACCAGACCACGCTCGTCGTGGTCGCGACCGATGCCGCCATCGACCGACTGGCCCTCGGCGGAGTGGCGCGCGCGGCGGCCGACGGGCTGGCGCGCCGCATCGTGCCCGTGGGCACCGCGTTCGACGGCGACGTCGTCTTCGCTTGCTCGGCGGGCCAGGCGACGGGGACCGCGCTCCAGGTCGAACAGCTGGCGCGCCAGGCCGCCGAGACGGCGGTCGAGCGCGCGATCCGCGCAGCGCGCGGGCGCGACGGGATCCCCGGCCTCGGCGGATGAGCGCCGCCCTCGTAGCTTCCGTCCTCGCACC